>JAIPEX010000022.1 GCA_021736945.1 Halanaerobiales bacterium
GAGTTTCCGGAACAGGTGGAGGTATGGAGAAATTTACAATTGGTGAAACTGATATAAGTAATGCCTCCCGTGAAATTAAACCTTCTGAAGCAGGTAAAGCAGAGGAAAATGGAATAGAATTTACTCGTTTTACTGTAGCTTATGACGGGATCACAGTTGTAATTAATCCAGCTAATGATTGGGCTGAAAATATAACTGTAGAAGAACTTCAGATGATTTGGAAACCAAATAGTCCTGTTGATACTTGGAGTGATGTAAGACCTGAATGGCCGGATGAGGAAATAGAACTATATGGTCCAGGCGCTGACTCTGGTACTTTTGATTATTTCACAGGAGCAGTAGTGGGTAACGAAAGTGAGAGTCGTGCTGATTACACAGCAAGTGAAGATGATAATGTATTAGTTCAAGGTGTAGCAGGTAGTAAGTATGCATTAGGATATTTTGGATTTGCATATTATGAAGAAAACCAAAACAAATTAAAAGCTGCCGCAATTAATGGTGTGAAACCTTCACCAGAAACAATTGAAAATGGTGAGTATAAACCTTTATCAAGACCATTATATATATATGTTAATAATGCAAGTGTAAAAAGACCAGTAGTAGAAGAATTCCTTAAGTTTTATTTTGAAAATGGAAAAGAATTAATTCCAATGGTTGGCTATGTACCTTTAACTTCCTATCAAGAACAGTTAGAAAAAGTTAAAGAGCTTGCCACTAAATAGATAAATCCAGGTAGAACCCCTAATTATCTGTTTAATACCAGAGGAATGCCTTTTTGAAAGGCATTCCTCCCCCTATTTATTATTAAAAAGGTTTTGGAAGGGTGTTAAGATATGTCGGAAAGTAAAAATTTAAATGAAAAAAATAATGAATCCTCCTTTATAGAAAAATTAACTAATAAATTATTTGATCCTAAAATTAATTATATGAGTTCTGGTAAAAACAGAAACGTTTGGGTACAATATATATTAATTTTGGCTGCAATGATTACAGTGATAACTACATTTGGTATTATATATATTCTTGTAAGTGACTCAATAATGTTTTTTAAAGAAATACCGATCACAGATTTTTTATTCGGAACAGTTTGGAATCCCTTAATTGGACCTGATAAATCATATGGTGTATTACCCCTAGTAATGGGAACATTATATATTACTTTAGGTGCTTCATTGATAGCTTTACCCTTAGGATTAGGGAGTGCAATCTATTTAACAGAATATGCATCCCCAAGATTTAGAAAGATTATTAAACCATTTTTAGAAATTTTGGCTGGAGTACCAACAGTTGTATATGGTTATTTTGCTTTGACTTTTATTACTCCGAACATCATAAAACCACTTTTTCCCAGTGCAGGAACCTTTAATGCGTTAAGTGCTAGTATTGCTGTGGGTATAATGATATTACCTATGGTGGTTTCTTTAAGTGAAGATGCAATGAGTGCAGTTCCAGATAAGATAAGAGAAGGAGCATATGGACTAGGTTCAACTCGTTTCGAGGTTGCAACGAAAGTAATGTTACCTGCATCATTATCAGGAGTGTTATCTTCCTTTATACTCGCAATTTCACGAGCAATTGGGGAAACAATGATAGTTGCAGTAGCTGCTGGTATGAGACCACAGTTAACTAGTAGTTTTTTAAAACCAATTCAAACTATGACTAGTTATATTGTGCAAGTTAGTTTAGGAGATACCCCAGTTGGCTCTTTAGACTATTATACTATTTTTGCTGTTGGACTGTTATTGTTTATTATGACTTTTTTGTTGAACCTAATAAGTCATTTTATCATGCGTAGGTACAGGGAGGAATATGAATAATGGATAGATTGAAAAGAAGAAAATTAACAGATAAAATTTTTAAATATATATTTTTAGGATTTATCTTTATTGGGATTCTGGTTTTATTTGTATTACTATTTGATGTATTTAGAGATGGAATAAAAATGATAGATATGGACTTTTTCACTAGATTTGATTCCCGATTTCCTAAAAGAGCTGGTATAAAAGCGGGGTTATTTGGTACCATTTATGTAATTGGACTTATGATACCAATAACCTTTGTGGTTGGAACTGCTTCTGCAATATATTTAGAAGAATATGCCCCCAAAAACTGGATTACTGAGATCATTCGTTTAAATATAGCTAATTTAGCAGGCGTTCCTTCAATTATCTACGGTATGTTAGGTTTAGGTGTCTTGGTTAGAACCCTTTCTTTAGGAAGAAGCGTTTTAGCAGGTGCGTTGACCTTAAGTCTTTTAGTACTTCCGGTTGTTATTGTTTCTGCACAAGAAGCATTAAGAAGTGTTCCATCTTCTTTAAGAAAAGCTTCTTATGGAATGGGAGCTAATCACTGGCAGACTGTTTCTAAAGTCGTTTTACCAGCTGCCTTACCCTCAATAATTACTGGTTTTATTTTGGCTATTTCAAGGGCGATTGGAGAAACAGCTCCATTAATAATGATGGGAGCCTTAACATTTGTAATGTTCACCCCTGAAAGCATAATGGACAGCTTTACTGTTTTACCTATCCAAATTTTCAACTGGACCTCTCTACCAAAAGCTGATTTCCATCTTGTTGCAGCGGCAGCAAGTAGTGTATTATTAGTTTTATTATTTATCTTAAATGGAATTGCAACTTTTATAAGATATAAATATGAGGTTAAATTTTAAAAATAAATAAGTGCTTACGTATCATATATCAATGAGTCCTCATGGAGGGCTCTTTTTTTATTCTATAAAAAGTTTACTTAAATTTTTAAAAAGATTGAGTAGACTCTATCTTTGTGCAAAGATGATGCTAAAAAAATTTAAGAAGGGTATTGCAGTAGAGTTACCTCCAGACTATACAATTATATTAACAAATAAAAACTGGAGGGATAAAAGTGATTAGAAATAGATTGAAAAAATATATTGATATTGAAAATTTGAACTTAAGAAAAGGGTCAAGAGAAATAAAAATTGAGCGAATCAAAGCAAAAAATTATAATAATATCTATTAATAAAGGAGGAAAAAAGTGAGTTTATTAAAAAGTTTTTTAATATTAGAAGATATTAACTATCGAAAAGAAAATAAAATTAATAAAAAAAGGTTAGCTGAAATAGAAAGTTACAGAAACTTATATTAAAATGAGTATATTTGTTATATCATCTTAACCCCTTTTGTTTTTTTAAAAACTGGAAGGGGTTTTCCATTACCTTTAAAGGAAATAATTGTAAATAGAGAATAAATATGGTATAATATAGCAGATATGGATAAATATATGAAAATGGAAAGGAGATTATTGATGAAAAAAATTCATCTAATTATTTTATTAATCTTAATTAATTTAGTAGTCGCCCCAACTGCTGTAGCAGGAAATACTGCAACTCAAGATATTACAATTACAGCTGAACCTATTAATGAAGTGAGTTTATCTAAAACAACCCTCAGTTTAACTATCACACCTCCGATTGAGGATTTAGTAGAGGAAGAAGTCATTGATTCTTCAACTACTTTATCTTATTCAACTAATCAAACTAATCAAAAGATTACTGTTAAAGTTGATAGAACCCTTCCTGTTGGTTTAACTTTATTGGTTGAGGCTACCAGTACTGGTGGAACTTCAAGTGGAGCAGTGGCTTTAGACACTTCGGATAATAATCTTATTACAGGTTTAAGTAATTTAAGTGATAGTGGAGAGACCGTTACATATACTCTAAAGGCTATTAATTTTGCTGAACCTACAGCCACTGAAACGTTTACCGTTACTTATACTATTACAAGTTCTAGTTAGAAAAGTAACAATAAAGGAGCGAATGCATAAAATGTCTAAAAAAGTTTTACTGATCTCACTATTATTTTTAATATTATTTACTATAAAAATTGAAGGTGGGTTAATTGTTAATTCCAAATTAGTTCATCAATATGAGGTTAAAGTTGGTGAAAAACGATATGGTGAAATTAAATTAAAAAATGATTCAAAAAATGAGATTATGGTGAGATTATATCAAAGGGATTATAGTTTTAATTCGGCAGGAGAAAACTTTTATAACAATCCTGGCTCAAATTCAAGTTCCAATGCAGAGTGGATGTTACTACAAGAACAATTGATAACTCTTCCTCCTTTTGGTAAAAAGAGCTTTCAATATATAATTACTATTCCCGATAAGAGGCTTAAAGGAACTTATTGGTCTATGGTAATGATAGAAGAATATAAAATTCACAGTACAAATGGTAATGAAATTTTAAAAAGTCAAGTTAATCAAAATGTTAGATATGGAATTCAAATTGTTACTAATTTAGGAAAAAAGGGAAATATGAAATTAGAATATAAAAATCCTGAAGTTATAATGCACGAAAACAATAAATATATTTTTAGAATTGATATAGTAAACAATGGAATATTTGAATTAATAACAAAACCTAAAATTATTGTAACTAATGAGAAGACAGGAGAAATAGTAAATACTTACGAAAGAAAGCAGATTAGGCTTTATCCAAATACATCAATTGCAGTAAAAGAAAAAATTTCCTTGGATAAAAATGTTCCTTATAAAATCATCGTTATAGTGGGCAATAATAGGAGAGGATATTATGGAAAAGAATATTCTATAGGAGTGGGAAGTGATTAAAAAGAAACTAATTTACATCTATGTATTGATATTATTAATAATACCCCGTCCTGTTAAAGCAGATCTTAAAATTAATATTCCGCAAAATATTACTATGGAGCCGGGAGAGTTAAAAATAATAAAAATAAATATTGAAAATTCAGCTCTTACTAAACAAAATATTAATCCGGATTTAGAATTGCCTAACAACTGGAAACTTATTATTCCGTTGAAAAGATTTTCTATAGATTCTAAAGCGAGAAAAAATATGAATATTTTATTACAAGCACCTAGAAAGATTAGATCATCTCTTTATCCTCTAAACCTATTAATCGAGACTGAGAATAAAAATTATAAAAAGCAAATTCCAGTAAAAATTAAAGAAATTTATAGTACAAAGATTAAAGTGGTTAAAGCCCCAAAGTTTATAGAAAAAGAATTTGAAATAAAGTTGAATTTGATTAATAAAGGCAATATTCCTCGTCATTTTACAATGATTAACAATAATACTGTAACTGTTGATAAATCAAACATATTTCTTAATCCTTTTGAAAGTAAAATAATTAGTTTTAAAGGAAGAATAAAAGAAAAGGCGGATGATAAGATACGTTTAAATATTAGGGCTGAGGATAATTTGAATAAGATTATTACTCTATTTAATGATACAGTTATTATTCTAGAATCGGATGGAAAATTTAAAAAATATAATTCTAGCCTTAATTTCAGAATGGTTAAAGAAAAGGAAAAATACAAAAAAATTTGGAAACTAAAAACCTCATTGAAGAAAAAAAGATTTTTAGAAATAGGAAATAATAGTTTTAATTATTATCAAAAGAATAAAAAAACCAGCTGGCAGTTTGGGACTGAATACTTTGATATTGTAAAATTAAAAGAATCAACTGAGGAAAATAATAATGCTAAAATATCTTTGGAATTTGCCCAAAATAAAAAGATAACAAATTTTGTATATACTGATTTTACCAATGAGGTGGGAGTAGGCTTTTTTAAATATTTAGATAGCAATTTTTATGCTTTTGAATTAAAAAATAATAAAGTTGGAAGAATTGACTATTATTTCAATACTAGTATTAGAAAAGATAATTATCAGTTTAATTATAAAAGTTCTAAGTTGAACAAGAATAAGCAGGTAAATACATTTTTTAGATATGCAGTAAATAAAAATAATAATTTAAAAGTAGGCTTTAATAATCTAAATTTAAATAAAATTAATAATAAAATGTATTTGAGGTATTACCATCAGGAAAAAAATAAAAGAATAACATTGGATTATAATGTTTTAAAAACTAGAGGTAAAAATACTACAGTGTGGGGAATAAGTAGAAAAGATATTGATATAATAGATAAATATTTTCTTTATTCTTCATTAAAATTTCATAAGTTTGAAAACAAGTGGAAACCAGAATTTAAATTGATATTAAAAAATAATAAAAATAAGTTCTTAATAAAAAAAGAATATAAAAAGAAGTATAATGTAGAATATCAGCGAAAATTTAACTATAAAAATAGCAAATTGAAGATTGGAATAAATAATTATGGAAGTACAAAATTTAATATAAATGCAAAAAATGAATTATTCATTAATGGAAAAGATTATTACTTTGCCGGAAAGCTATCCTACAATTCTAATAATACATTAGAAGTTAAGAATTTTACAGTTGGAATAAGCATTCCTTTTACTGTTAAAATAGAGGACAAGCAGCGAAATAAAGTTGTTGGAAAGATTAGAGGTACTCCCAAGAATTTAGGAGGTCTAATTTTAAATATTAATGGTCAGAAGGTTAAAACTAAAACTGACGGCAGTTTTACAGCATATATTCCGCCTTCACAGACAGTATTAATTAAAATAGTGGATCTTGGCAGATATAAGGGGAAATACTTATTAAAAGAAGGCCCACCGATTTCAATTGAAAATTATTCTAAAGAGATAATCTTTCTTGATATGATTAAATATGGGAATTTAAACTTAAACTTTAAAACAAATAATTATAAAAATGATAGTTATTTAAAATTTATAACAGAGGATGAAAAACAAGATCGAGGTACTATAGTATTATATAACAAAGAACATACTTTTTTTAAAAAATTCAATGGAGACAATGAAATAAATTTTAAAAATATTCCACCCGGGCAATATATATTAAAGGTCGACAATAATAGTGTTAAACATAATTATGAATTTGAAAAAAAGAATATAGAAATTAGCCCGGGTAAAAATCAAATAACAATTAAAAAACCTTACTACAAAAACCAACAATTTAAGATAGAAAAGGAAACAGAAAAAATCAAAATAAATAATTGATATTGCCAAACCCTCCTTCTAATGCTATAATATTAATAGAACACATGTTCGAATAAGGAAGGGGTGATAACTTTGGATATTAAAGATCGTGGTAATATTAAATGGACTTCTCTGATGTTGGTAGAGCACAGAAAAAAACTAGAAGAACTCAAAAATAACGAAAATAAAAGAGAAAAACCAGATTTGGATCAACAAATTTATGAAGTATTTAATTATAGAATAAAAGAAGCAATCGAAAAACAATACAAGGTAAAAATTATTTATTATGATGATAGTAAGTACCGAGAAATCAGTACTTATATAAAAAAGTTTGATTCTAATCAGAAAAAATTATATCTAACAGATCAGAAGATAAAAGAAATATATTTTGAAAATATAGCAGAGATTATCCTGATGGAATAAGAAGGATATTCCCCATTTTTGTTTAATAAATATATATCGGTATATATGGAAAAAGATTTCATAATGATAATTTTTGAATGGGGTCTATATTTGATCAAAAAAATAATAAATTAGGGGGAAGCTTATGAGTTGGTTAAACAATCTTGCTTATACCTATATTGGTAATTATCCTCTTATTATGTATCTAGGAATTTTAGCTTATTCATTACTTTTAATAACCGCAGCAATGCCCTTAATGAACCAAAGAGGTTGGACAAGAATTCCATTAAAATATCATAAAAGAATGGCGTATATTACTGCAGCGCTAGCAACAATTCATGGTTTAATGGCAGTATCCGGCTATATAGGTTAGCCGGTTATTTTTTTGTTTGATAATCGAACATTTGTATGTTAATATTTAATATATAATACATATGTTCGGAGGGGTAGCATTGAAACCTGTAGACTATGATAATTTACCGAAACAAAATATTTTGTGTGTTGATATGCAGTCCTTTTTTGCAAGTATTGAAGCTGTCTCAAGAGGCTTAGATCCTGTTGAAACTCCATTGGCAGTTTTAGGTGATAAAAAGAGAAGTGGTTCAGTTGTTTTAGCTGCTTCTCCAGCTTTGAAACGTCGTTATAGTATTAAAACAGCAGATCGATTCTATCAGATTCCTGATGATCCCGAAATAAAATTAGTAGAAGCTAGAATGGGGCTTTATGTTAAAATTTCAGTGGAAATAACAGAGTTATTCAATAATTATGTTCCTTTAGATGCAATCCATGTTTATTCTATTGATGAATCGTGGCTTAAATTAGATGGAACGGAAAGATTGTTTGGAGATAAATGGGAAGTAGCGAAAATGATCAAAAGAGATTTGCTGCAAACTTTTGGATTAAACTGTAGTATGGGGATTGGTCCCAATATGTTTTTAGCTAAAGTCGCCATGGATAATGATGGAAAAAAAGATGGTTTAGTAGAATGGACTTATGAGGATGTTGAAGATAAACTTTGGCCTTTGCCCTTAAAAAAATGTTGGGGCATTGGGGGCCGGCTAACAAAACATTTCAATGAAATAGGGGCAAAAACTGTTGGTGATTTAGCTCATCTTCCCTTAGAATATCTAGAAAACAAGTTTGGTGTGATGGGGACTCAGCTCTTTTATCATGCCTGGGGAGTTGACCTTTCAAAAGTCGAAGGTCATTATCAAGATGAAAGAAAATCTTTAGGACGGGGGATTACCCTCTATTCTGATTACACCGATATAACAAAAATAAAGACAGTTATCTTTGAATTAGCGGAAGAAGTAGCTCAACGAGCTCGCAAACGTAAGATGACCGGCAAAACTATTAATTTAGGACTTGTATATAGTAAAGAAGAATTAGAAAGTGGTTTTCATGTTCAGCGAACTATTGACACTTATACAAATTTAACCTCAGTAATTTATGAAACAGCAGTTACTTTATTGAATGAAAATTATAATAATCAGGCAGTAAGAAAAGTTAGAGTTAGTTTAGGTAATTTTTCCAATAAAGCTAATATGCAGTTAAATATTTTTGAAAATAGATCAAAGGAAATTAAGTTAATGGAAGTAAAGGACCAACTTCAAGATAAATACGGCTATCAATCACTTTATTATGGACGCAGTACTAAACCGGGAAGTATTAAAGAAAGAATTAAAACTACAATCGGAGGACACAAAGCAGAATAATTGACATATGTTCATAATGTTGGTATAATGTTATCGTTAAATAAATAGAAAATAAGGAGTTGGTCTTTATGAAAATAGCGGTAACAGCTTCCAATAATAATGGATTTGAGAGTGAAGTTAATAAACACTTTGGACGTTCACCATTTTTTGCTATTGTAGATACTGAGGTAGAGGAAATTGAATTAGTTAAAAATTCAGCAGCACAAGCATCTAGCGGTGCCGGGGTACAGGCAGCTCAATTAATCTCAGATCAGGGTGTGGAAGTATTATTATCAGGTAGTGTAGGACCAAAAGCCTATACTGCTCTATCATCTGGGAATATCAAAATGTATATAAGCCAAGATGAGACAGTTCATGAAGCAGTGAAATCTTTAGAAAATAATAATCTATCCCAATTGACTTCTCCTAATGGAACACCGAGGAAATAGAAAATGAAACTAACTGTACTTAGTGGAAAAGGGGGCACAGGCAAAACAACTGTGGCCGTGAATATGGCTCTTTCTTTACCAAATATTCAGTTGTTAGATGCCGATGTAGAGGAACCAAATTGCCAGTATTTTTTAAAACCTAATTTTAATAAATCTGAAAAAATATATAGAAAAATTCCAGAAATTGACCAAAATAAGTGTACTGCCTGTCGTAAATGTGTAGATTTTTGTGAATATAATGCTCTGGCAATGATGTTAGATGAGGTATTAGTTTTTCCAGAAATTTGTCACAGTTGTGGAGGTTGTGAAAAAATCTGTCCTGAAAATGCAATTACTGAAATAGATAGAGATTTGGGAGTGTTAAAACATAGCACTACTGAATATGATATTGATTTTTGGCAGGGAGAATTAAATATTGGAGAGGAAAGTTCGGTACCGGTAATTGAAGCTTTAAAAGAAAAAATGGATTATAAAAAAGATATAATTATTGATGCTCAACCGGGTACTACCTGTCCAACTATAGAAGCAGTAGTAGACAGTGATTATGGTATTTTAGTAACTGAGCCCACCCCTTTTGGATTAAGCGATTTAAAAATAGCCAGTCAGCTAATGGAGGAATTAGAGATACCATATGGAGTAATTATAAATCGGGCTGAAGAAGAAAGTGACCATATAATTGAAAACTACTGTGAGAAAAATAATATTGATATACTATTAAAGATCCCCTTTAAAAGAGAATTTGCCTATCTTTATTCAGATGGAATACCTTTTGTAATAGATTATCCAGAATGGCAAGAACAATTTAAAACAGTATTTGCAGAGATAAGAGGTGTGTTGAATGAAAAAGATCACAGTAATTAGTGGTAAAGGGGGAACTGGTAAAACCACCCTGGTCTCAAATCTAGCATATTTAGCGGGTGATTTAGTTTTAGCTGATTGTGATGTGGATGCTCCAAATCTTCATCTATTATTGAATCCAGAAGTAGAAGAAACAAATATTTTTAAGAGTAATAAGTTGGCAGTGAAAGATGAAAGTAAATGTATTGACTGCGGAATTTGTAATGAAGTCTGTAGATTTAATGCTGTTAGCCCACTTACTTATGAAATAGACCCCTATAAATGTGAGGGATGTGGGGTTTGTGTAGAAATGTGCCCGGAAGATGCCCTTTCATTGAAACTAATGAAGACAGGAGAAATCTATAATTCTATTACCAGATTTGGTCCGATGATTCATGCCAATTTAAAGATAGGTTCTGATAATTCTGGTAAACTAGTCAGTGAAGTAAGGGAAAAAGCAGTAGAAAAAGGAAAAAAACTTGATAAAAAATTAATATTAATAGATGGATCTCCGGGAATAGGCTGTCCTGTAATTTCATCGATAACAGGAGTAGATTTAGTACTATTTGTTACTGAACCATCAAAATCAGGGTTTTCTGATTTAAAAAGAGTAGCGCAAGTTATTAAACACTTTAACATACCAGCTCTTGCTGTCATCAATAAGTATGATATAAATAAAGCTATAAGCCAGGAAATAGAAGAATACTTAAAGGAAGAGAAAATAGAACTAGTGGGCAAGATATCATTTTCTTCAATTGTTGTAGATAGCTTAAGAAATGCAGAACTAGTTGTGGAACAAGATAAGGAAGCTAAGATTAGTCAGGAAATTGTTGATATTTGGAATAAAATTAAAACAAATATAAAATAAACTTGAGGTGATTAAAGTGAAAAAGATTGCTGTACCAACAAATAAGGGAAAAGTAGCTCAGCATTTTGGTAGATGTCCAGAATATACTATTATTGAAGTTGCAGACTGCGATATTCAAAGTTCAAATGTAATAACAAATCCAGGCCATGAACCAGGATTCTTACCAAAATATCTAAATGATTTAGATGTGGATATTGTTTTGGCCGGAGGAATGGGGAGACGTGCATATGACCTTTTCAATAAAAATAATATTGAGGTAGTGACAGGTGCAAAAGGAAATGTTGAAGATAATGTAGTAGCCTATTTAAATAATGAGTTGGATACTGAAAGTAGCTTATGTGATCATGAAGGCCATCATGGGCATGAGCACAAACACCATTAGGAAGGTGACGAACTAAAAAGAGACTTTTTTTAATTAGTTATTGACATATGTTCATAACTATTGTATAATGTAACTACAGTAAAAAACAAAAGGAGTGATATATATGCCACGTGGAGATGGAAGAGGACCTGCTGGTTACGGACCTAGATCAGGAAGAGGCTTAGGTTACTGTGCCAGTTTTGATTCACCAGGATTTACAAAACCAGGCCCTGGACGCGGTAGAGGATTCAGAAATAATTTTGGTCCAGGAAGCGGAATGAGAAGAGGATTTAATCGAGGTAATATGAATGCACAGAGAAGATATTCCCCAAATTATAATCCTCAAACCGAATATTCAAAAAATGATGAGATTAATGAACTAAAAAATTATGCTAAAGATATGAAAAAAGAATTAGATGCTGTAATTAATCGTATAGAAAAACTTGAAGAAAACAATTAAATAAATATATATAAAGGCCCCGCTTTGATTAGTTTCAAAAGCGGGGCCTTTTGATTGATTAATATTTAATTCTGTTAAGATCATTATATATATTAAATCGATTTCCTCTTGTAAACCCTATTAGAGTTAAATCTTTTTCTCTGGCAATATTTACTGCGGTACTTGTGGGAGCAGAGCGGGAAATAAGGATTGGAATCTTTTGTTTTAGTACCTTAATAATTATTTCTGATGATACTCTACCACTGGTAAGAACTGCTTTATTGTTTAAATTAATTTTATTTAAATACGATTTTCCTATGATTTTATCTATAGTATTATGTCTGCCAATATCTTCAATTACGAACATGATATTATCACTATTAGCTAAAGCGGAAGTGTGAGTTCCTCCTGTTTCATCAAATAGTTTTGCGTTTTTTTGCATTTTAACCATTAAATTCACTATTGTGTCAGCTTTCATAGTTAAATTATTATTAGAAATTTTAACAGCTGAACAATCATTTAAATTACTAAATGTAACTCCTTTACCACAACCGGAGGTTAAGGTACGTTTTTTAAAAAGGTTTATATCTATATCTTTATTAAGTTTAACTTGTATTATTGAATTTTGATGTGAAAATTCCATGGTTTTTATTTCATTTAAATTTTCAAGTATTCCTTCTGAGGCTAAAAATCCTATCGCTAATTCCTTCAATTCGTTGGGTAAAGACATCAGGGTAACTAACTCATAACCATTTACAAAGATGGTAAAGGGTTGTTCATTTATTATTGAATCTTCAAATTCTTTTATGGAATTATTTTTAATTTTTTTAATTTTAAATTTTTCTATTGATTTAGAGTCCATAATATATTTCCTTTCTTTTATTCTTTCCTTTATAATATCAAAATTTTGCATATATTGAAAATATAAATATAACCTTAATTAGTTTCAGTTGTCAACGTTGTTAAAACGTTGACATTGTAATAACACTCTGATATCATTAATTTGAATATAGAAAAAGAAGGGGTTATTATGAGTATAAAATATGAATTGTTTGATGACCTTGAAAATAAAAAAGCTAGACTTTGTAAAGCAGCGGTCAGTATCTTTTCTGATAAAAGTTTCAATAGAACCACAGTACAAGAAATAGCACAAAAAGCTGGGGTAGGTAAAGGAACCTTTTATAATTATTTTGCCAGTAAAGAAAGTTTGCTTAGTTTTTTGTTGGATTGTGGTACTGTTAAATTAATTGATTATGTTAGAGATAGTATTAAAGAAGAAATTGAACCTAGAGATAAATTGGAAAAAGCTATTGATTCTCAGCTTGAATATTTTAATAAAAACCATGATTATTTTGTTTTTTATTTAAGAGAGATGTGGAGCTATAGACAGGGACTCGAAGATCAGATTTTTAAATTAAAAGAAGAATACATAACTATCTTTGAAAACATTATAAAAGAAGGTAAAGATTCTGAAGCTTTTAAGGACGTAGATATTGAAACCATAAGTTCAGGTTTGTTTGGAATGTTGAGTGTGGCTTCTTCTCATTGGGCTTTATTTTCTTCCGAATTCCCATTAGAAAACATCAATAAGAGTGTAAAAGAAGTGTTTTTTAATGGTATTTTAAGTGGGTGAAGAATATGTTTGTAGGAGTTATTACTGTAGAATTAAGAATCCCAATGGCTCAGTCTCTTAAAGATAAAAGAAGTGTTATAAGAAGTCTTACTGATAAATGTAAAAACAAATTTAATGTAGCGGTCTCAGAGGTGGATAATAAAGACCTTTGGAAAAACGCTAAATTAGGAATTGCTACGGTAACAGGTGATCGAAGCTATCTTGAAAAAATGATTGATAAAATAATTAAATTTATTGAGGACTTTCCAGGAGTCTTTTTATATAATTTTACAGTAGATTACTATTAAAGGGCTTGTGGAAAGTCCTTTTTTTATATTATCATTTTCCTTAAAATGGCAGGAAATATAGGAAAAATGTTGAATATTAAATTATAGAAACCTTTATTTATCAACTATCTTAAGGCCGGAGGATGTTTAAGATGAACTATAAAAAAATTACATTATTCTTACTATTATTTATTTTAATATTTTCTACTCAAGTAGTCCTTTCTGCTAGTTCTCCTCAAATATACATAAATGGAGAGGAAAGTACTGAAAAACTTGACCCTACTAAAAGCAATGGAGCGGTTTTAGTTAGATCGAAAGCTCTGGCTAACAGTATTGGGGCCAAACTAAATTGGTCAGGTTCTATTAATACTCTTACTATGAAAAAAAATGGGAAGACTGTCAAGATGATGGTTGGTAGTCCCTATATACAGATAGATAGTCGAGCAATAAGAACCGATTCTCCGATGGTTATTAAAGATAATTATACATATATTCCTTTTTCAGATATTATGAATGTTTTTGGCTTTTTAATAGAGTATGATAAGGTTAGTAATTCTTATTATTTATTTAAACCAGAATCTCATCTTAAAGAAATAGAATGGGGTCCTAATAGGCAGTCTTTAATTTTAAAGATGGACAATATAGCCCCTTATCGTATTAGATTGACTGATGATCCTAAAAAGCTAATCATCGAAATTGAAAAAGCTGCTATGGAAGCTGATTTTGTAGATAATGTTTCAGATAAAAACTATTATCTACAAAGTAGAAGAATAGAAAATCAGGCCACTTTACAGATCGTATTAACTAGTAAATATCCATTACCAATCAATTCAGACGAAGTGATAAGTGAGGAAAATGGGAATTTAGTAATACAATTCATGCCCCAAATTGCTTCAATAAATTGGAAAGAAAATGATACATTAGAAATCAAATCGAACGGGAATATGAATAAACCTGAGATATCTTTCTTAGAAGATCCCCGCCGAATGGTTTTAGATATTCCAGGTGTTTTATTAAGTGAATTTGAAAAAAATCTCGAAGATAATCAGTGGATAAAAAATGTAAGAGTGAGTCAATTTCAATTTGAACCTACTATTTTAAGAGTAGTATTAGATTTAAAAGAGCAGAAATATCTTAATATAGTAAATCAGGATGATGAAAATAAGATTGTTCTTCAACCTGCTAAACGTGCTCGGGTATTTGACCTTGCTTATAAAGACCATAAGATTGTCTTTAAAACAGATGCTCCCATTGAACCCGATTTATTTACCTTAGAAGATCCCTCTCGTTTAGTAATTAATTTATTTAATACTTATCGGGAAGATAATATGCAAGGTGAAATAAATATTAAAGAAAATATTGTTAAAAAAATTAGAGTTGGTAGATTTGATAGTCAAATTGTGAGAATTGTTGCAGATTTAAGTGAGATGACCGCATATAATTGGGAACAAGAACAGTATAGTAAAAATGTATATATTCATAAAATAAGTTTTGCTAATAAGTTTGATAAGATTGAACTCTTAGATCAAAATATTTATACAAATATAAATATAAATGTCAGTGGTAAAGTTAATTATGAGGTTAAGAAGTTTTCTTATCCACATCGATTAGTAGTTGATATAAGTGGTGAGGAAATAACTCCTGATGAAGTTGAACTGCCTGACCCTGTAGGCATAATAAAGGAGATAAGAATGGGTAGATTTACTAAAGAAGATGAAACTGTAACTAGAATAGTTTTTGAACTCGAAAAATACTTTAATCATAATATAGTTTCTGAAAACCCAGATAATAAGATAAATATTGCTTTAGCCAAATCAGAAATTCAAAATGAAAACAATGTAATAGTCCTTGATGCGGGCCATGGTGGTTTTGATCCAGGTGCTGTAGGACCAAATAATGTAGAAGAAAAAGACATAAACTTAAGGATAGTGAAAAGACTAGAAAGTATTCTTAAAAGCCGCGGCTTTAAAGTGCTATTAACTCGAAGAAGTGATAATTTCATATCATTAAATAGAAGAGTCAAAATTGCTAATAATGAAGGAGCCAGGGTATTTATAAGTATTCACAATAATTCTTCAAATAAAAGAACTTCGGAAGGTACTGAAACCTTTATTGCTCCTAACAAAACTGGAGATAGTATGTTCCTCGCGGAAAATATACAAAAAGAAATTGTAAGTAAACTTGGATTAGTTAATAGAGGTGTAAAAAAAGAGCATCTCTATGTTATAAAATATACCGAAATGCCTTCTGTACTTGTAGAGGTAGCCTTTTTATCGAATCCTACCGAAGAGAAATTGCTCGGGGATGATAAATTTATTACCAATGCGGCAGAAGCAATTAGCCAGGGCTTATTTAATTACTTAGATAAATTCAAGGATTGAGGTGCGATTAATCATGAAAAATAGAATATTTAAATTTATAATAATGTTAATAATCTTTATTGCTATCTTAGGAGTAGTATATTATTTTATAGCGGGGACTAATTTGATTGTGAAAGAAAAGTCCATTGATCTATACTTTTCTACTAAGGATGCAATGTATCTTGCAGCTGAAAACCGAACTATTAAAGGCAGAAATTTATATAAGGAAGCTGTTAATGCTTTGATAGATGGACCTACCGATCCCAATTTATCTAAAACAATTCCAAAAGGAACAAAAGTTTTGAATGTTTCTAGAAATAATGATAGAATAAAAATCAATTTTAGTAAGGAAATTATTGAAAATCACTGGGGAGGTTCTACAGGAGAAAGATTAACAGTATATTCGATTGTCAATACCTTGTCACAGTTTGATAAGATTCGCGAAGTAAAATTTTTAATTGAAGGAGAAGAAGTAGATACTCTAGTAGGCCATATGGATCTTAGCAGACCATTAGAGCCCAGTGAAAATATATTAAAACCAAAAGAATAAAGAAATAATTATTACAGGAGTGAACAATATGGATGTTACAAAAAAAGCAATAGGAATGCTAGATTCAGGAGTTGGAGGATTAACTGTCGCTAGAGAAGTAATGAAAACGACGCCTGCAGAAAAAATTATATACTTTGGTGATACTCTTCATTTGCCTTATGGTCCAAAACCAAAAAAAGATGTTAAAAAATATGTATATAAGATAATAGATTACTTTAAACAAAGAAATGTAAAAACAATCATACTAGCATGCAATACAGCGACTTCTATGTTATTAAAAGAAGCACGCCAAGAAATAAAGATGCCTATGTTTGGTACCATTGATGGTGTAGCCGCCCGCGTAAAAAGCGTTAGTGAGAATAATAAGGTAGGTATAATTGGTACAAAAGGTACTATCAATAGCAATGCATATCAGGAGGCCTTAAAAAAGGAAGTTACTGAATTTGAAATACACGCCAAAGCTTGTCCAAAATTTGTTGAATTGGCGGAAAAAGGTGATTTTGAGGGAGAAAAAGTAGAAGAAATTGTAAGAGAGTATTTATTGCCCATAAAAGAAAAGGGGATTGATACCTTAGTTTTAGGCTGTACTCATTATCCTTATCTGATGCCCGTAATTAAAAAAGTTATGGGAGAAAATGTTACTCTAGTTAACCCAGCTGAAACAATGGCATCTAGAGCTAAAAACATAATGGCTGTTAGAGGTATGATTAGCGGCAAACATGAAGAACCTATTAATTTTAATGAACATGAATTTTATGTTAGTGATTTAAATAAAGTTTCTATGGAGTTTTTAAATAAAGGTACTGAATTTTTAAAGCTACCTCATCTTGACTTTGAAGAACATAATATTTTTAACAATAAAAATGAAAAGATTTCATATTGATATAATAGAAAAGAAAAAACACAAAGTGAGTTGATAAGCTATGAGTAATAAAGGAATTATAAAATCCGTACAAAAAAGCTTGAAAGTATTAAGATATATAATGGCAGCGACCGATGAAGTTTCTGTTAACGAATTAGTAGAGGAATTTGGATATAATAGAAGTACAGTTCATCATATGTTAAAAACTATGAAAGTAGAAGGCTTCATAACTCAAAATCAAAGAACAAAAAACTATAATATTGGTTCTGAAATATTTAATGGATGGATAAAAGATAGAGATATGCACAATTATTTAATGAGATTAAAACCGATTATTAAAGAAATTGTGGAAAAATGTAAGGAAACTACTACCATGTTTGTAAGAGAAAATGATAGGGCAATTTGTGTATTAGGTGAAGAATCCGAACAAATTATAAAAGCCTACTTGATGATAGGTAGAGAAATTCCCTTATATTGTACTGCGGCAGGAAGGGCAATGTTAGCATATTTACCTGAAGATGAAGTGGAAAAAATACTGCAAATTTCCGGGATGAAAAAATATATGAAAAAGACTACTGTAGATAAAAATGAATTATATGAAAATCTTGCTGAAGTTAAAGATAAAGGATATGCTATTGAAAAAGAAGAATTTGAAGAATTAATTAATGCAGTAGGAATACCAATATTAAATAAAGAAAACCGACCAGTTGCCTCTGTATCAGTAGTTGGACCTATTATGCGGTTTACAGAGGAAAAGATGAAAGAATGTATTCCCTTCTTACTTGAAAAATCAAAAGAAATGAGTGACATGGTACAGGGAAAGTATTATAGATAAATACAATACATACAATTTCAATTCTAAATTTTAATAATTATTGTTTATCATAGGGAGAGTCCTAAACGGGATTCTCCCTTTTGTAATTTATTATAAATTTACAGATGTACTTTTTGTATAAAATTAATAAAAGGAGTTTGCTTTTATGTCGAGAAATAGTAAATTAAGAGTTCATCTAATAAATGTTTTATTCATATTATGAACAATAAACACTTTTTATTATTTTTCCTGCTAATTTCAGAAAATTATAAGTTTTACATATATTTATTATTATTAAGAAAGGGGGAGTAGTAATAAAATTTAATATAGTTCTAATAAATTAAAACATATCTTAAAGGAGGAAAATAAGTTGAGCAGCGAAAAAGATAAGGATCTCGAATTAGATTTGGAATTTGATAATGATTATCCTTTACAACATGTTCCTAAAAAAGCTAGAGTTAGTATTCTTTCTATAAGTGCAGTTCTCTTAGGTTTTACATTTTTTACACCTACCATGTTGGCAGGTTCTGAAATTGGTATTTCTTTCGAACTTTGGCCTGATTTCTTTTATGTTTTATTAGCAGGTAGTGCAATTTTAGGTGTTTATGTTGCAATTCTTTCTATTATTGGTGCACGAACCGGTCTAACCACAGTGTTATTAAGTAAATACACACTGGGTAAAGCTGGGGCTAAATGGGCTGATATCTTATTAGGTGGTACTCAAATAGGTTGGTATGCTGTTGCAGTTGCCACCATGGCTCATATGTTTGCTAAGGCGTTAGGATGGGAAGCATATTTAATTCCCTTAATGATTATATTTAGTATTATGATGGGTATAACTGCATATTATGGTTACAAAGGAATGGAACTTTTAAGTTATATTTCAGTCCCACTTCTATTAGTATTAGGTATCTGGGTATCATTTAAAGCAGCAGGAGATGCCGGTGGCTGGGCAGCGTTAGCATCAATTGAACCAACCGGCACAATGACTATAGCCACAGCCATTACAGCCATTGTTGGTACATTTGCTAGTGGTGGTACGCAGGCTCCCAACTGGACAAGGTTTGCTAAAAATGCAAAGGTAGCTTTTTGGGCTGCTTTAATTGCGTTCCTATTTGGTAATGGAATTATGTTGTTCTTTGGTGCTGTTGGAGCTATTTCTTATCAAATTGCTGACTTTGTTGAAGTTCTTTATAGTATGGGCTTAATCTTTTGGGGTATTGTATTCTTAGCCTTAAATTTATGGACTACTAATGACAATGCTGCATATGCATTTGGTGTTGCAGGTGCAGAGATGTTTAATATAAATAACAAAAGACCTTTTGTTGTTGGTGGAGTAATAATTGCTACAATTTTAGCCATAACAGGTATATATAATCATATAATTGTATATCTTAGTGGATTAGGTATTTTCATTCCACCTTTAGGTGGAGCAATTATAGGTGACTACTTTTTTGTTTGGAAGTCTAAGATACCAAGAATGGAAGATGTTGAATTTCCAAAAGTACGCTGGAGTGCTGTAGTTAGTTATTTATTAGGTACTCTTGCAGCTTATTTAGGAAATGAAACTGGAATAGGTATTGCTCCTGTAAATGGTATTGTTGTTGCTGCAGTACTTATGCCAATAATGTCAAGTATCTTTAAAAAAGCAGGTATTGACCATATGCCGGAAGTGATCGAAGACAGTGTAGAATAATTTCAGGAGGTATATAATAATGGATCTATTAATTAAAAATTCTAGTTTGAAAAACAAGAATAAACTACAGGATATCTTAATAGATGATGGTAAAATTGTAAAGATTGATGAGCATATTGAAGAAGAAGCTAAAAAAACAATAGATGCAGAGGGCAACTTAGTTGCCCCTGCTTTTATTGAACCTCACATTCATCTAGATAAGATATTTATTTCAGATGTGGTTAGACCAAATGAATCAGGTACTTTACAGGAAGCAATAGAAATCATTTGGGAAAAGAAAAAGAATTACACTATTGAAGATATAGTAGAAAGAGCTGGAAAAGCTATAAAATTAGCTGCAAAAAATGGTACCACAAGAATGAGAACCCATGTAGATGTTGATACTATTGGTGGATTAACCCCCTTAAAAGGTGTTGTTGAAGCCCGCAAGAAATATTCAGACCTTATGGATATTGAAATAATTTCTTTTCCTCAAGAAGGAATAGTTCAAGATCCTGGTACTGAAGAATTAATGTGGGAAGCCATGGAAAATGGTGCTGAAATTGTAGGTGGTATGCCTGCAAATGAAAAAACTGCAGAGGATAGTATGAAACACATTGAAATAGCATTTGAAATTGCACGTGAATATGATGCAGATATTGATATGCATATCGATGAGACAGATGACCCTGCATATAAAACTCTCGAAATGTTAGCTGATAAGACAATTGAATATGGCTGGCAAGGACGAGTTACTGCTGGACATACTTGTGCTTTAGCTGCTTATGAAGATGAATACGCTGAGTACGTAATGGATAAAGTTAAGGAAGCACAAATTCATGTTGTTACCAACCCGGTAACTAATTTGATGTTACAGGGTCGTTTAGATGATCAACCCAAAAGAAGAGGAATTACAAGGGTAAAAGAACTATTAGAGAGAGAAGTAAATATGAGTTTTGGACAGGATTGTGTTAAAGATACTTTTTATCCCTTTGGTCAGTGTGATATGATGGAAGTAGGATTAGTTACTGCTCATGCAGCTCATATGAGTTTACCCGAAGAAATTGAAGAAGTATTTAGGATGCCGACCTATAATGCTGCTAAGATTCTTGGAATAGAGGATTATGGTATAAAAGAAGGCAGTAGAGCTGATATTGTAGTTTTTGATGCCAAATCAACAGTGGATGCGATCAGATTACAGCCTGATAGAAAATATGTAATAAAAGAAGGAAGAATTGTTGCAGAATCTTCATCTAAGTCTAAATTATATAGAGGGTGAATTTAAATGGTTGATATACCGCAAGTCGAAAAAAGAATAGATTTGGATAAAAAAATATCGGGAGAAGCACAGTTTATTGATGACATTTCTTTTCAAGGAATGCTGCATGCTTTAGTACTTCGATCTCCCCATGCTCATGCTGAGATTGTTGATATTAATTTAAACAAGGCTTTAGAAGTTGAAGGTATCGAAAAAATAATAACCGGTCAGGATATTGAAGATGAAATTATAAATGTCGATATAGGTGATCATCGTCCAATAGCAATGGATAAAGTTAGATTTCAGGGGGAACCGGTTGCTGTAGTCCTATCTGAAGATAAGTGGCAGGCTAAAAAAGCTCTAAATTTAATTGTAGTAGAGTATAATCCTTTAGAGCCTGTCATAAAAGCCAGAGAGGCTATTAAAGAAGATAGTCCCTTAATACATGAAAACCAAGATCAGTACGATAGACATTTAAATACAAATCACCATCCTGGAACAAATATATTCAGACACTATAAATTAAGAAAAGGTAACGTGGATCAGTCTTTTGAAAAAGCCGATAAAATAATTGAAAACACATATGACTATCCTCAGAGATCTCATACTCAAATGGAACCCCATGGTGCGATAGCAAAGTGGACTACTGACCAGGAAATGGTCATGTATGCCAGTACGCAATCACCATTTTTTGTTAGAACAACAATTGCTGATATGTTTAATCTAAATGATACCGATATAACAGTAAAAGCAGGATATTTAGGTGGAGGCTTTGGCGGAAAATCAGATGTATCAATAGAACCTTTAACTGCCTTTATAGCAAAATTTGTTCCCAATAGGTATGTAAAGTTGAAATTAGATAGAGAAGAAGCCTTTAATGCTTCATTAATAGCAAGAGGCGCTGAAGTGACTTTAAAAACAGCAGTTACACAAGATGGTAAAATATTGGGTGAAAAAGCCACACTTTACTTTAGTTCAGGTGCTTATGGTTCCACATCTGTTCATATAGTAACAGCAGCTGGACATAATAGTTCGGGTCCTTATGAAATTGATAATATGGAAGTGGATTCCTATGGAGTATATACTAATACTCCTCCCGTAGGAGCTTTTAGAGGATACGGACATCCTGAAGTACATTGGGCAAAAGAAAGACAGATTCATTTAATTGCAAAAGAATTAGGTTTAGATGAACATCAAGTTAGGTTAAAAAACATGTTGAAACCCGGTTCAATAAATGCACTTGGACAAGAAATTGAAGAAGAAAATGGAGATCTAATCGGATGTTATAAAAAAATTAAAGAAGAATTAGAGAAAATTGAAATAGATAAAAAGCCAAACAAGGTTTATGGCAAGGGAATTGCTGCTATCATGAAATCCCCTGTAATGCCCACTAATTCAGCGGCATCTGCTACTTTAAGATTTAATGAAGAAGGAACTGTAGATATTGCTTGTAGTGGAGCTGAGATGGGTCAAGGTACAAAGACAGCAATGAAACAAATTGCAGCTGCAGGGTTAAAACTTCCTTTAGATAAAATAAAAATTAAAGAAGATATCAGCACTGATAATTCTCCTTACGGTTGGCAGACTATAGGTAGTACAACAACTTGGAAAGCCGGTAGAGCAGTCATGGATGCGATAGAAAAAGCTATTGATAAGTTAAAAGAAAATGCTGCGCTACTATTAGATATAGAAAAAGAAAAGTTAGAATATAAGGGAGATAAAATAGTTTCTAAAGATGATGAAAATGTATATGTAAATACTGAAGATATTTGCTTTGGTCATTTAAGTGAAAATGGACTCGTTACAGGTGAACCTGTTCAGACTTACGGTACCTATATGCCCAAAGGCCTTACTTATACTGATCCCGAAACGGGACAGGGGAATGCGGCAGCAGAATGGACATTTGGTGCTCAAGGAGTAGTAGTAGAAATTGATAAAGAAACTGGTGAACTTAAACTGCTTAATATGATGATGGCAATTGATGCCGGAAAGGTTATTAGTCCGAAAATGGCCAAAGGCCAAATAATTGGCGGTATGGTGCAGGAAATGGGCGGTGCTTTAACCGAAGAATTGAGATATGGTAAAAAAGGAGAAATGAGAAACAATAGTTTTACCGATTATAAGATTCCAACTCCTCTTGATCTATATGATGCAAATTTAGATGTATACTTTTTTGAAACTCCAGAACCAATTGGCCCTTTTGGAGCTAGAGGAATAGCTGAACATGGGACAGTTGGAATCACTCCTGCTTTTGGAAACGCAATAAGTGATGCGCTAGGAATTGAGATGTTTGAATTACCATTAAGTAGAGAAAAAATATACCTAAAAATGATTGAAGAAGGTGATCTTGATGTTTAGTCCTTTTGAATATAAAAGACCTGAAACTTTACAAGAAGTATTTCAACTTTTAAATCAAGATAATGATGCTCAAATAGTAGCAGGAGGTACTGATCTTTTAGTTAAACTACGTGAAGCGGAAAGTTCACCTGATCTTCTGATAGATATCAAAGAATTAGAAGAGTTGAAAGGTATAGAACAAAATAATGATGAAATAAAGATAGGTTCTTTAACTACCATTACTGAAATTAAGGAAAACAAATTAATTAAAAACAAACTATATGCCCTATATCAAGCAGCAAGTGAATTTGGTTGTTATGAAATTAGAAATAGAGCCACCATTGGTGGAAATGTTGTCCATGCTTCCCCAGGAGCAGAATTTGGTGTGCCTTTATTTGCTCTTGAAGCCGAAGTTGAAGTTATCGGTAAAAATGGAACAAAAAGATTACCCATCGAGGAATTTTGGTATGATGTAGGTAGAGTTAAGCTAGATAATGAGCTATTAAAATCTATAATTATAAACATTAATAAGAATATAAAAAATAGTTATCACAGACTAAGTAGAGTAGAGGGAATGGATCTTGCAGTAGTAAATACAGCACTTGCTAAAAAAAGTAATGAAAAATATAGATCCTATTTTGGAACAGTTGCTAGAACTCCCTATCGAAATGAAAAAATTGATGAAATACTAGGAGAAGAAAAATTCAATAAAAGTACCTTTGCAGAAATACAGGATATTATAAATAAAAGTGTTTCCCCACGTGCTTCTAGTTTAAGGGCAAGTCCAGAATATAAAAAGAGAATGGTAGTTAGTTTATTGAAAAAATGTTTAAGAGACATTGAAGAACTTGGAGATGATATAGATGGCTAAAGAGATAAAAACTACCATAAATAATAAAGAATATAAGATTGAAGTTCCACCTCAAATGACTCTTTTAGAATTATTGAGAGAAAAATTAATTATGACCGGTACCAAAGAAGGATGTGGTAACGGAGAATGTGGAGCCTGTACAGTTCTTCTAAATGATAAACCGGTTAGAAGTTGTATAGTCCTTGCACATGAAATAGATGGTAAAGAAGTAGTAACTATTGAAGGACTTAAAGATACAGGTGATTTTAAAGAAATTAAAGATGCTTTTATAGCAGAAGATGCTGTTCAATGTGGCTTTTGCACCCCCGGCTTTGTGATGGCCATCAAAGCTCTTTTAACCCGAACAAAAACCCCCACTAATGAAGAAATAAAAGAAGCACTTGGTGGCCATTTATGCCGATGTACAGGTTATGAATCAATACACAATGCAGTAAAAAGATTGGTAAAGTAAATCAATATATGAGATAATAGTGAAAGCCCATTTATGGGCTTTTTACTATTTTGACTTTATTTATTAAATCCTGTAAAATTATACTATAAGAAAGCAATCATAGGAGGAATAATATGAGCAATGAAAGAGTAGATGGACGTAGTAATGATCAAATAAGAACTACTAAACTAGAAAGGGACTATACAAAGTATGCTGAGGGATCTGTTTTGGTGTCCACAGGGGATACAAAAGTAATTTGTACAGCATCAGTTGAAGATAGTGTTCCTTACTTTTTAAGGGGGAAAAACAAAGGTTGGCTAACAGCTGAATATTCTCTTTTACCAAGGTCGACTCAAACAAGAACTATTAGAGAAGCAGCAAAAGGTAAAAGAAGTGGCCGAACCAGAGAGATTCAAAGACTAATCGGACGTTCTTTAAGAGCAATAATCGATCTTGAAATGATTGGAGAAAGAACTATTTGGATTGATTGTGATGTGATTCAAGCAGATGGAGGAACTAGAACTGCTTCTATTACTGGAGCTTATGTGGCATTATATGATGCAGTACAATACATGCTAGAAGAAAATATGGTAAAAGAATCACCTTTAAAGGGCTTTGCAGCTGCAACAAGTGTTGGTATAGTCGATGGAGAGTACTTACTTGATTTATGTTATAAAGAAGATGTAAATGCACAGGTCGACATGAATATAGTAATGGATGAAAGCGGACAAATTATTGAGGTCCAAGGAACAGCTGAAAAGGATCCTTTTACAAGAGAAGAAATGGATAAATTTCTTGATTTAGCTGAAAAAGGTATAAATGATTTAATAAAAGAACAGAAAAAAAGTGTGGGGTTAAAATAAATGACGAGAAAATTACTAATAGCTAGCTCAAATAAAGGCAAAATTATTGAAACTAAAGAACATTTTAAGGAGTTGGATTTTGAATTTGTAACTCCTGATAATTTTGATAATTTAGAAGAAGTGATCGAAGACGGTCAAACCTTAGAAGAAAATGCTTTAAAAAAAGCTAGAGATAGGGCAAATAAAACAAATCTTTTAAGTCTTGCTGATGACACAGGCTTAGAAGTTGATTATTTGGATGGTAAACCCGGAATTAGATCTGCTAGGTTTGCTCATGAAGATGCTACATATAAAGAAAACAATGATAGATTACTTGAATTACTAAAAGGTGTGCCTTTTAATGATAGAAAAGCGCAATTTAGAACTGTAGTAGCAGTTGTAGATCCAAAAGAGAATAAGGAATACACGGTGTCTGGATATTGTAAAGGTTATATCTTAAAAGAAAGACAAGGGGAAAGAGGTTTTGGCTATGACCCTCTTTTTTATGTTCCTGAATATGACAAAACTTTTGCTGAAATGTCAGTAAATTTAAAGAATAAAATAAGTCATAGAGCACATGCTTTAGAAAAAATGAAAAAGGTATTAAAAAGTAGATATGCGGAGTAAACATGAGTTAAATAGATCTAAGAGTCTTCAAATGGCAATAATTATCAGTTCAAAATTTTGACCAGAGCTCTTATTTAAGTTATACTAATACTTGTCGCGAGAAAAAACACTGTGAGCGGGAGTAGCTCAGTTGGCTAGAGCATCAGCCTTCCAAGCTGAGGGTCGCGGGTTCGAGTCCCGTTTCCCGCTCCATAGAATAACATGCGCCTGTAGCTCAGTCCGGATAGAGCAACGGACTTCTAATCCGTAGGTCAGAGGTTCAAATCCTCTCAGGCGTACCATTCATGGTGGGTATAGCTCAGTTGGATAGAGCGCAGGATTGTGGCTCCTGAGGCCGTGGGTTCAAACCCCATTACCCACCCCATTTTTTATTATGTATATAATTTATTAAAAATAGATACGGATAGTTACCTTAAGTAGACCATTAGCTCAATTTGGCAGAGCAACTGACTCTTAATCAGTAGGTTCGGGGTTCGAGTCCCCGATGGTCTACCATTT
>JAIPEX010000023.1 GCA_021736945.1 Halanaerobiales bacterium
GCTTTTAATAACATCATTTCATCTGCTTCACGCGCAATACTACTACCGCGGGAATTAGTAAATGCAATTACTTTTGCACCTTTTTGTTTTGCTTTGCGCAAACTTGCTAAAGTATCTGATGTTTCTCCCGATTGACTAACTGCTATTACTAATTCATCTTCTTTAATAGGAACATTTCTGTATCTATATTCTGAAGCAACATCTACCTCTACGGTCATATTTGATAAATCTTCTAGCATATACTTACCAATCAAGCCGGAGTGATAAGCTGTACCACAAGCTATAATGTGTATTTTATTCAAGTTTTGTAAAAATTCTTTATCTAGCTTAAGTTCTTCTAAATCTATTCCTTCCGGCATCACTCTGTTAGCCATTAATCTGCGAACTGCATCGGGTTGTTCATGAATTTCCTTTAACATATAATGATCATAGCCCTGTTTTTCAGCCATTTCCGGATCCCAATCTACATGGTATATTTCTTTTTCTTTTGGATTTAAGTCAAAATCATACATATTTATATTATCTTGATCAATTACGGCAAATTCTCCATCCTCTAATATATAAAAATCTTTAGTTTCACCCAAGAACGCTGGAATATCTGAAGCAATGAAATTTTCATTTTCTCCAATTCCTATAATTAAGGGACTGTCTTTTCTAGCTACATAGATTTTATTGGGTTCTTGGTTATTTAATATTGTTAATGCATATGAACCTTCCAAATGCGCTATTGTCTTTTTTAAGGCACTTAAAACATCATTTTCATAATTTTCTTCTAGTAGATGAGCTATTACTTCTGTATCAGTTTCTGATTTAAAGTTATGGCCTTTTTCCCTTAGATATTTCTTTATGTCTTGAAAATTTTCAATTATCCCATTATGAGCAATTACAAAATTATTTGTACAGTCACTATGTGGATGGGAATTTTTATCAGAAGGCTGTCCGTGGGTTGCCCATCTTGTATGACCTATTCCAGTTGTTCCGCCATTAATATTATCTTTTATTTTACCTTTTAAATGTTCTAATTTCCCTTTCTTTTTCACAACATCTATATTCAAACCATCATTTACAGCAATTCCCGATGAATCATATCCTCTATATTCAAGCCTTTTCAACCCATCATAAAGGATTGAAGCAGCTTTTTTATCTCCTACATAACCAACTATTCCGCACATATATATTTGCCTCCATTATTTTTAAATTGTATTTTGTTTGATTTTTTTCATAAGTATTTCTGATTTTTTTGTCCCTACAATCACTTATAGGTTTTGAAAAATCAGCTAAGACTTAATACTTTAAGCCTGGGAAGATCCGCCGATAATTCGATTACTCCCCTCCTCGTCAACTCCATTACAGAGCCCGGGCGCTTTAATTATATACTTATTTTTTTCTCACCTCCTATCTTAGTTTAGTTCGTCTTTAATTACTTCTTCTACCCTCCTTTCCCATTTTGTAATCATATCCTCCTTTTTAGCTTCTAACATTACTCTCACAACTGGTTCAGTACCAGAGGCCCTTACAAATATTCTACCTTTATCACCAAAATCCTTTTCAATTTCAGTAATTATTTTATTTATTCGCTCACTATTATTTAGTTGATCCTTATTTTCTACTTTAATATTTATTAATCTCTGAGGCCATGGTTTAAATAAACTGTCAATATAACTTAAATCCAAATCATATTTCTTTAGATATTCTACCACTTTTAATGAAGTTAGTACTCCATCTCCTGTCTTATTATAATCTAATAATATTATATGACCGGACTTTTCTCCACCTAAATTAAAGTCATTTTCAAGTAATTTTTGTAATACATAACGGTCGCCGTTTTTACATTTAACTGTTTTAGCCCCATTTTTATTTAATAATTCTTCTAAACCTAAATTACTATATCTTGTAGTAACTATAGTGTTTTTATTCAATTTATCTTCTTTCATCATATTTAAGGCCAAATGTGCCATTATCTGGTCGCCATCAATAATATTTCCTTTTTCATCCACCATTATTAAACGATCTGCATCTCCATCAAAAGCTATTCCAATATCTGCATTTTGTTTATTGACTTCTGCAACTAAAGTTTCAGGTTTAGTTGATCCACAATTTAAATTAATCTGATGCCCATTCGGAGAATCATTGACCGCAATTACTTCTGCTTTTAGTTTTTTATATATTTTAGGAGCGATTTCATATGCTGAACCATTTGCACAATCCAAAACTATTTTAAACTCACTAAAATCATAATCAACAGAGTTCTCTAAATGTTTTTGATATTGTTTTACCAATTCTTTTCTTTCAATAATGTCACCTACATCTGTTCCTATTGGAGTCTTTATTTCTTCTTCACCAAAAATATTATTTTCAATTTCTAGTTCTTGCTCATCAGTTAATTTAAACCCACTTTTATTAAAAAATTTTATTCCATTATCTTCTATTGGATTATGTGAAGCAGAAATCATAACTCCCCCAATTGCATCAGTTTGATCTGTTAGATAAGAAACAGCGGGAGTCGTAATTATACCCAATTTTACTATGTTTACACCTACAGAATTAAAACCAGCTATTAAAGCTGATTCTAACATACTTCCTGATATTCTAGTGTCTTTTCCGATTAACACAAAAAAATTTTCATCACGATGAGATTGTTCTTGGAAAAACAATCCCCCGGCTTTCCCTAATTTTAATGCAAGTTCTGGTGTTAACTCTTTATTCGCAATACCTCTTACACCATCTGTACCAAATATTTTCCCCATCATTTTCACCTCTATTTATTAAATGTAGTTGATTTATTTATTCTAGTTCTGTGTCTGTTTATTTTCCGACTGTTCTTCTTTATAGGAAGTAACTGTGACTCTGACAATAGAGGGCTCTTTATAATTAATATTAACTCCTTGAGGAGTTCTTATATTAACAACTCTAACATTGTCCCCAGTTTGAACATCTTCCAAATCAATATATGCTTCAAAATCATCTTTATTATAAGTATTGAAAAATCTGTAACCCTCTGGTTCAATTAATACTGTCTGATCTGAAATATCTAATACAACTAAGTTCTCTGAAAGATTTTCATACTTAATATTCAGCCTTATCTGGTTGCTTCCAAAGTTTAAACCGGCCTGGAAATTCCCCTCCTGATAATTAACATAAAGCCATAAAACAGCAGCAATCATTAATGCTATTATTACTATTTTATATTTGTTATAAAATTCCCTCATTTTAACTCCCTCATTTTATGAAAAGAAATCACTATTTTTGCGTGGTATAAACTCTTTAAATAATATTTCTCTTAATTTGGATTTATCTAAATATCTGATTAATTCACCATCTTGAGCAAGTGAAATAACACCGCTTTCCTCGGATACAACAATCACTAATGCATCTGATTCTTCAGTAATTCCAATAGCTGCTCGGTGACGTGTACCAAGCTTGGGATTAATACTTGGATTATTAGAGAGGTTAAGTAAACAACCAGCTGCTTTAATTTTCCCCTCTCCCAAAATGACTGCTCCATCATGTAGAGGAGCGGATTTATAAAAAATGTTCTCAATTAATTCTTTGCTTATTTGTCCATTAATTTTAGTTCCAGTTTCAATATAGTTTTTTAAACCGACCTGATTTTCAAATACAATAAGTGCCCCAACTTTATTTTCTGCAAGTTCATCAGCAGCCATAATCACTTCATTTATATCCTTGGCTGACCATTTATGAACAAGCTGACTAGTGAAGAAACCACCTCGCCCTAACTGCTCTAAGGCTCTCCTTAATTCAGGGTGGAATACTATTGGTAATGCTACAATAAGCATTGTTAAAACACTCTGCAAAAACCAATGAACAGTATTTAAATTTAACAATTGACTAATCACAGATGCAATAAATATTAGGACAAGACCTTTTATTAACTGAACAGCTCTTGTCCCCTGGATTAAATTAAGTAGAAAGTATATGATAATACCAACAATTAAAAGATCTAATGTATTTGTTATTATAGTCCAAACCAACTTTAACCCACCCCTTTACAAATAAAACTTCGCCTATTATTAATTATATAACTTATTTAGTGATTTATAAAGCAGGAATTTAACTATTTATAAAGAAAGTAAAAAGAGGTGATTACGTTATGACTAGCAAAATTAAATGGATCAATAAAATTAATTATAAGGATATTATTATTATATATACTCTTTGGTTTTTCACTCTTTTATTCAACCGCTTTTTTGATTTAACAACCTTTATTCAAGTCCCTAATTTAAGTGATTTTTTAAATTTTTTGTTTGTATTTGCAGCTCGACTAATTTTTCTAAGCCTTATTCTCGTTTATTTTATTTTCCTTTATGATATTTCTTTTAAAGAGTTAGGGATTTCTTTTAATTCATTTATTAAAAAATTGTTTCCTATCATTATTTATTTAATGATTCTTTTAACCCTTGTTTTAATATTTGTAAATATTCCTTTAAGTCTAAATGAATTTTCAAGTAATTTCAAACCCCTATATGAAGTTAAACAAATTCAGGTCTTAGTTCAGAGTATTTTCCCGATCTTAATATTGTTTCCTTTGTTTCTTGTAATTGCATTAAGTGAACAATTTATGCTGAATTTGTTTGTATATGAAATCTTTAAATCCAGATTACCTAAATTTATATCAAAGATATTTTCCGCTTTGTTCTTCTCTTTTTTGATCTACCAGCTTCAACCTGATAAAATTATAATTTATTTCTTTTTTGCTCTCATCTCTGTAATACTTTATGAAAGAGCAGACAAGTCCATATTAATACCTTCATTTTTTGGGGCAGGTTTCTATCTAATATTTGCATTTTATATTTATGGTTGGACTTTTATTTAAAAAAGTTATCTAATATCTTTTCACCACACTCTGGACATTTACCATTTTTTAGATGGCTTTTGGCCTTAAAATACTGTCTGGTTATTACTTCTGTTTGGCAGTTTGGACAATAAGTATTTTGTCCTGCTTGAGAACGCATATTCCCAATATAGACATAATTCAAATATTTTTTAGCTAAATTATAAGCCTCATCCATAGTTTTTTCTGGGGTAGGTGGCTCCTCCATCTCATAATTAGGAAAATATCTCGATAAATGTAAAGGTATATCAGGATCCAAATTACTTATCCATTCAAATAACTCTTCTAATTCCTCTTTTTTGTCATTATGGTCTGTTACAATCAAAGTAGTTAATTCAATATGGGTCTTGCCTTCCATATATTTTATGGTTTCTAGTACTGGTTCAACACTTCCTCCACATAAATTTTTGTAAAATTCATTATGGAATGACTTTAAATCAATATTTGCAGCATCAATATATTTTACTAATTGTTGGAGTGGTTTCTGGTTTATAAAACCATTAGTTACTAATACATTCTTTAAACCCTCTTTATGGGCTTTTTTAGCTGTCTCATATACATATTCATACCAAACCATTGGTTCCGAGTATGTATAAGCTACACCCATAATATTTCTCTTTTTAGCCTGCTCTATAATTTCATCCGGAGTCTGAAAGGTGGTTTTAGGAGTTTGTTGACTTATCCTGAAATTCTGACAGAATTTACACATGAAGTTACAACCAAAGGTTCCCAAGGATAATATCCCCTGAGAAGGGTAAAAATGATATAGTGGTTTTTTTTCAATAGGATCTACTCCCATTGAACTAATCTCACCATAATTTTCACTATATAAGATACCATCTTTATTTATCCTAACCCTACAAACCCCACTCTTATTTTTCTTAATTACACAATTATGTGGGCAGAGATGGCATTGAACAGTATCCTTATCTTTTTTTTCATAGAACATAGCTTCTTTTTTATTCTTCTTCATAACGGTCCACCTTGAATCTTTTGAGTTCATATTCTTCTTCTGGATAAATACCAGCCTTTTTTCTCGCAATCTCAATTTGGCGGTCTACAGTATCTACTCCTTCTAAATTTGGTAATAAGAGACCAACTCTTGAACTCTTCTTCACAATAACACCATATTTATCAGGGTCTAACTGAGATACATCATTTACCTCTTCTTTAGGACCTAATACATCAACAGATATATTGATATCCTCTAATTCATCTTCAGTTATCTGATTAAAGCGGGGATCACGGGTAGAAGCATTAATTGCATTAGCAATAATTTCTTCTCCTAATGAATCTTTAGTAGGTTCTATAGTGCCAATACAACCCCTTAATTGTCCATCCTTCTTTATAGAAACAAAAGTACCCGCCCGTTTTTTAAATCCTTCTTTTTGTGGGGGATCAATTCTTTTTTTATTTTTAATATAGTTTTTTATTGCCTTTCTAGCCAACTCTACATATCCATATTTATCTTTCATTAAGTATTACCTCCTGAAAGAATTTTAAAACTGGCGACAGCATAACCTACACCAAAAGGACCTTCATACGATTTCAGATCACTTTCAACTTCATAGTCAGATAAGATACCAGTTAAAATAACCATAGGCCTATGACCGCACTCACCAGCCCTCTGTATCAGACTTTTATCCATATCTTTTATTTTATCTAATTCATTTTTTTCAATAAGTTCAACAAATTTTTTATCAAATTGTTCAGCATTTTCATCAAATCCAGCCGGAGCACCAGGTTTTAATTTATGAGAGAGATCTCCACTAGCAACAACTACTGCATCAATATCTAATTTTTCTATCGTAGTTTTAATAACCTTTCCAAAATCATATAATTCTTGATAATCCCAAAAAGCCATATTAATAGGTACAATTGGTATATCTTTTAATCCAGCTTCCTGAAGATAATAAAGAGGAACCATTACACCATGGTCCAACCTCGCACCTTCTCTGTCTTTTAGACTGATTGTATGAAAGCCTTTTTCATTAGCATTCTTTTTAAGTTCTTTAATAAAATTAGTATTTATTTCCATTTCAAAACCAATATTACTAAATCCAAATTGTCTAAAATTACCACTTACATAGTTTTTATCAATCATTGAAATAGATTCTCTCATGACTGTCCCATGCGGACTTATGGTGATTAACAGTTCAGGATCGCTATTAACAACTTCTCTTCCCAGCTCTTTTAAACTAGAGACAGTGTCAGAAATTTCATTCAAATTGTCTTTACCGATATCTGGTATAGCTAATGGTGGGTGAGGTGAATAACCTGCCATTAAAAGACTCATTGAAATCCCCCCTCTTTACCTTTAATATAAACATATTTGTTTATAAATTTCAATGAAGAAAATGATAATCCTTTTTTAAAAGTCATAACAATAAAAAAAAGAGAGGATAATCCTCCCTTTTGAATACGTATATATAGAATTTTTTGTTTATCTTTTTGAAAATTGTGGAGACTTACGAGCTTTCTTGTGACCATATTTTCTTCTTTCTTTCATTCTTGAATCTCTGGTTAGATAACCAGCATCTTTGAGTGGCTTTCTGTAATCACCATCTACTTCTAGAAGAGCACGAGCAATACCATGTCTTACTGCACCGGCTTGACCAGAAAGTCCACCTCCATTTACATTAACTAAAACATCTAAGTTGTCAGTAGTATTTGTAACCTCCAATGGAGACCTTAAATCTTGAATTAAAGATTTGCGATTGAAATAGTCCTGTACATCTCTGTCATTTATTAATATGTTACCATCACCGGGAACTAATCTTACTCTTGCAACAGCAGTTTTTCTTCTGCCAGTTCCCCAGTACTGAACTTCTGCGGCCATTTAAATTCCTCCTTTCTTGAATGAAAATTAAACTTCAAGTTTTTCCGGTTGTTGAGCCTGATGCGGATGATCTGGCCCAGCATATATTTTAAGTTTTTTCATCATTTTTTCACCTAGTGTGTTTGTTGGAACCATACCCTTAACTGCATGTCTAACTATTTCTTCAGGGTTTTTCTCTTTAAGTTCACCATAAGTCATTGTCTTCAAACCACCGGGATAGCGACTGTGCTTATAATGAACCTTTTGATCCCATTTATTTCCAGTCAGTTTAATTTTATCGGCATTAACAACGATTACAAAATCTCCTGTATCAACATGTGGTGTGTATTCAGGTTTGTGCTTCCCTCTTAATACTGTAGCTATTCTGGAGGCCATTCTACCTAAAGTTTTATCTTTAGCATCAACGACATACCAATTTTTGTCCACTTCATCAGGTTTTGCCATATATGTTGTCATCTTTATCCCCCCTTATTATCTATATTAATATTTATTAAAATTCATTAAATTATCCACGTTAATTCTATTATAATTTTATACCCTTGTCAAGAAACTAGTAATATACTTTCATTAAAGTAAGACCTTTGGCAGGAGCTGTGAAACCAGCTCTCCGTCGATTTTTTGCGTTTAATATATTATTTAATTCGGTTAATTCTATTTTATTTAATCCAATTTCTATAAAGGTCCCCATAATAATACGGACCATCTTATATAAGAAACCGTTCCCTTCAATTGCAAACTGATATTCTTCTTCAACTTTATTTATATCAATTCTTTCAATAGTCCTTACCGTATCTACTATATCACTACCACTATTTTGAAAAGATGCAAAATCATGAGTACCAACCAGTAACGGGGCTGCTTTTTTGATCTTCCCAAAATCAATATTACTCCTAATATTATAAACATAATTGCGCTTAAAAACCGAAGGAAATTTACAATTACTCAATCTATATTGATATAATTTTCCTCGAGTATCATAGCGGGCATGAAACTCAGAATCAACTTTTTTCGCATCCTTACATATTATATCTTTAGGTAAAAGACTATTTAAAGCAAACGGAAGTCTTTCAATCGGTATATCAACTTCCAGCTTAAAGTTAACAACCTGTCCTTTTGCATGAACACCAGCATCTGTTCGTCCGGCAGAAATAGCCAGAACGTAACTTTTATTGATAATGCTTAATTTTTCTTCTAAAATTTGTTGTATGGTATCTCTAGTATTTTTTTGACGCTGCCAACCACTGTAGTTAGTACCGTCATATTCCAGAATAATCTTATAAAAACTCATTTTAATTCTCCTAAAAGAAACTTACAACTACAGCCAAGGCTATTGCTAAGGTTAAAGCTGTTATATCTCTTCTGTTAATATTCATGATATGAAGTCTCGTTCTCTTTTTGCCACCTTGATAACATCTTGATTCCATAGCCAGGGCCAACTCATCAGCTCTCCTAAAAGCACTTATAAAAAGTGGAACTAAGAGTGGTATCAAATTTTTAGCCCTTTGAATTAAATTACCACTTTCAAAATCAGCACCTCTAGCTTTTTGAGCTTTCATAATCTTTTCTGCCTCTTCCATCAAGGTTGGAATAAACCTCAATGCTATAGTCATCATCATTGAAATCTCGCTAGCCGGAACACCAATTTTTTTCAGAGGTTTCAATATATATTCAATTCCATCAGTAAGCTGCAATGGTGAGGTAGTTAAAGTCAAAAGAGAAGTGAACATTATTAATAATAATATTCTACTGGCCATGAATGTTCCAGTATATAATCCTTCACTTTCTATTCTTATAAACTTCCATTGAAATAACACTTCTCCACCACGGGTCATAAAAATGTGTAAAATAACAGTTAATAAAACCAAAAATAAAATTGGTTTTAAACCCTTTAAAACCTTTTTGAATGGTAAATTTGATATTTTTATTACCACTAGATTAAAAGACAGAAAGATTGCAAAACCCCAAAAATTACCTATCAAAAACAGACTAGTAATTAAAATTATTGTAATGATTATTTTTATCCTTGGGTCTAAAATATGTACAACAGAATCACCATGTACATATTGACCAATTGTGATATCAGTTAACATGATTTTGTCTCCCAACTACGTTGATTATTTCATTAACTGCTTCTTCTACCGTAAAAATATCGGTTCTAATATCACAACCTCTTTCTTTTAATCTGTAGAGGATTTCTGTAATTTCTGGTAATTCTAAAGATAGGTTTTCCAGCTTATCTTTATGGCTGAATACTTCTTTAGGTGATCCGTTTAGAACAATTTTCCCATGGTCCATTACAATAACTCTACTGGATAACTGAGTTATTTCTTCCATTCTATGTGATATTAATATAATTGTAATATTATATGATTGGTGTAGTCTTTTCAAAAGATCTTTAAGTTTTTCGCGCCCCTGTGGATCTAAACCAGCAGAAGGCTCGTCTAAAATTAATACTCGTGGACGCATTGCCAAAACACCAGCAATTGCAACTCGACGTTGCTGTCCTCCTGATAGGTTAAAAGGAGATCTATCTTTAAAATCTTCATACTCTAAACCAACTAAGTCTAGAGCAACCTTTACCCTTTTTTCTACTTCTTCTTTATCTAAATCTAAATTTCTTGGCCCAAAGGCCACATCGTCATAAATCGTTTCTTCAAACAATTGATGTTCAGGATATTGAAATACTAAACCTACAGTTTGTCGAACATGATTTAAATCAGGTTTCTTTCCAGTAGTCTTTATTCCATCTACATAAATCTCACCTGAAGTCGGTTTAATCAAACTATTAAACATTTGTACCAAAGTGGTCTTCCCAGAACCAGTATGGCCCACTATACCTATAAATTCATGTTCATCTATTTCTAAGTCTATACTGTCTAATGCCTTTATTTTTTGTTCCTGGTCATATATGTGGGTTACATTTTTTAATTCAATTAGCATAAAGCATCCACCAACCCATCAATTGTTAAGATCTCAGGTATTTTCATACCCTTACTCTTTAATCCATTTGCAACCTCCATGACAGCAGGAACATCAAGATTTATACTTCTTAAATAATCAATTTCTTCAAAAACTTCAGCAGGTGGTCCTTGAGATTCAATTTTACCTTCGTTCATAACATATACTTTGTCAGCTATACTGGCTTCTTCCATGAAATGAGTTATTAGAATAATAGTTATATTTTTTTCTTTGTTTAGGAAATCAATAGTATCAATAACTTCTTTTCTCCCCTGGGGATCAAGCATAGCTGTAGGTTCATCAAGTACAATACAACTTGGTTCCATAGCTATAATTCCTGCTATCGCTAACCTTTGCTTTTGTCCACCAGATAATTTATGGGTTTCATGAGTTTCATATCCTGTTAAACCAACAAGCTCAAGCGCATGGTCTACCCTTTCTCTTATTTCCTTAGAAGGGACTGCGATGTTTTCTAGTCCAAAAGCTACATCATCTTCTACCATAGTTGCTACAATTTGATTATCAGGATTTTGAAAGACCATACCAACATTTTTTCTGATTTCCCATATTTGTTTTTTATTTTTTGTATTTATACCTTCAACTATTATATCTCCTTTATCAGGTCTAAGTAATACATTTAATAGTTTGGCTAGAGTAGATTTCCCGGAACCATTTGCACCGATAATTGCAACAAAATCTCCTTTATCTACTGAAAGATTTATATCTTTTAAAGCAGGTTCAGTCTGACCGTGATATTTAAATTCTACATTTTCTAATTCTAATAAACTCATTTAATACACCTACTAAATTTTAAAGATAATTACTCTTCTTCCACCAATTTTATTAAAGCCATCTCAGCAGCATCTCCATCTCTAGGATAGAGTTTGATGATTCTTGTATAGCCACCAGGTCTTTCACTATAACGAGGGGCTATTATATCAAAAAGTTTTGTTACTGCCTCTTTATCATTTAAGACACTCATCGCTTGTCTGCGGGTATTTACACTATTGTCTTTAGCTTTTGTTATTAATTTTTCAGCAATTGGTCTTAGTTCTTTTGCTTTAGCTAAAGTTGTTTTTATTTGTTCGTTTTTATATAGACTTATTAATTGATTTTTAAAATTAGCTTTTCTATGAGAACTTTTAATGCCTAATCTACGCTTTCCCATTTAAATCACCCTCCTTTAAACCTCTGGTTCTTTCAAGCTAAGGTCTAATTCATCTAATTTATCTTTAATTTCCTGTAATGATTTTTTACCTAAATTTCTAACATTCATTAAATCGTCTTCTGTTTTTTCAACTAGTTCTCCCACAGTATTAATTCCAGCTCGTTTTAAACAGTTGGAAGAACGGACAGACAATTCGAGTTCTTCAATAGTTGTATCTAGTACTTTATTTTGTTCTTCTTCTTCCTGTTCAACCATGATTTCAACATCTTCTATTTCATCTGTTAAGTTAATGAATAATTCAAGATGTTCAACCATGATTTTAGCTGCCAAACTAATTGCATCATCAGGAGTAACACTACCATTAGTTTCTACTTCCATAACAAGACGATCATAGTCGGTTACCTGACCAACTCTTGTATTTTCAACTCTGAAATTAGCTCTTTCAATTGGACTAAAAGAAGAATCAATTGGAATTAAGCCAATAATATTATCAAAATGTTTCTTGTTTTCTTCAGCCACGACATACCCTCGTCCACTTTCTACTGTAACTTCCATCATAATTTGGCCATCTTCAGAAAGAGTAGCTATATGATGGTCAGTATTAACAACTTCAACTTCTCCCGAAGTCCTGAAGTCACCAGCAGTTACTTCTCCTTTGCCTTCTACATTAAGATTCATTGTCTGCATTTCTTCACCTTTATATTTCAAGACAACTTCTTTTAAGTTCAGAATTATTTCTGTTACATCTTCTTTAACACCATCAATTGAAGAAAATTCATGACGAACTCCTTCAATCTTAACAGAAGTAATTGCTGCTCCAGGTAAAGAAGAAAGTAGTATCCTGCGCAGAGAGTTTCCAAGGGTAGTTCCATAACCTCTCTCGAGAGGAGAGATTTCAAATTCACCATATCTATCTGAACTTTCTAGCCTCTCTATTTGAGGTTTTTCTATTTCTATCATTAAATTTAAAACCTCCTTAATTCTTGTCTATAACAAATTCGAGGACTGGATATTTTATCTAGAATAAAACTCTACGATAAGGTGTTCTTCAACTGGATATTCAATATCTTCTCTTGTAGGCAGAGATACTACAGTACCTTCGCCATTCTCTAAGTCAACTGTTGCCCACTCTGGTGGGGTTAAGTTAGAGTTAATATCAAATATTTCCTGGAAAGTATCTTTATTTTTACTATCTTCCCTAACGGAAATTTTATCATCTTCTTTGACATTATAAGAAGGAATATTGATTCTTTCTCCATTGACTTCTATATGTCCATGTAAAACGAATTGTCTCGCTTCATTTCTTGAACGAGCAAAACCCATTCTATAAACAACACTATCCAATCTTCTTTCTAATAATTGTAGGAATACTTCACCAGTAATTCCGTTATCATTTTCAGCTTCAACGAAGTATTTATGAAATTTGTTTTCTTGTAAACCATAAATTCTTCTAACCTTTTGTTTTTCCCTTAACTGTAATCCATATTCAGAAGTCTTTCTTCTCCTTCTACCAGTTCCCTGTTCACCAGGAGTTGATGGTTTTCTTTCATAAGCACACTTATCACTATAGCAACGTGCTCCTTTTAAATATAATTTTTCACCTTCAGTACGGCATAACTTACATACTGAGCCTGTATATCTTGACATTATTACACCTCCAAATTCTTGTTTATTAAAAATTTATTAATTATTATACACGACGTCTCTTGGGAGGACGACAACCATTATGTGGAATGGGTGTGATATCCTTAATTAAACTAACATCTAACCCGGTTGCTTGAATAGATCTTATAGCAGATTCTCTACCGGAACCAGGTCCCTTGACGTATATTTCAACTGAGTTTAAGCCTAAATCTCTTGCCTCTTCTGCTGCTTCTTCTGCGGCAATTTGAGCTGCGAATGGAGTACTTTTTCTAGATCCTTCATAGCCAGCTCTTCCAGCACTATGCCAGAGTATTACATTTCCTTCTTTATCAGTTACAGTTATAATTGTATTATTGAATGTTGATTTAATATGGAAAATACCACTATCAACATTTATCTTTTTTTTCTTAACTCGGCCACGTTTCTTAGCTTTTTTCTTAGACTTAGCCATCTATATACCTCCTAACCACTTATTTTTTTTGCTTACTAGCTGCACCGCTACCACGTTTAGCACCAACAGTTTTCTTAGGACCTTTACGAGTTCTTGCATTAGTTCTAGTCCTTTGTCCTCTAACTGGTAATCCTTTACGATGTCTTAATCCGCGATAACAACCAATATCTTTTAATCTATTAATGTTTGCTCTTACTTCACGGCGTAGCTCACCTTCAACAGGATACTTATCAAGTTCTTTTCTGATCTTACTAATTTCTGCTTCAGTTAAATCTTTCACCCTAGTATCAAGATCTACACCAACACTTTCTAAAATATCTTGAGATGTAGAACGACCAATCCCATATATATAGGTCAAGCCAATTTCTACCCTTTTATTTCTTGGTAAATCAACACCTTCAATACGTGCCAATATTATACACCTCCAACATTTATATTTTAACCTTGACGCTGTTTATGCTTTGGATTCTCACAAATAACCATAACTTTTCCATCACGTCTAATTACTTTACATTTATCACAAATAGGTTTTACAGATGGTCTTACCTTCACCTAACATCCCTCCTTAAGCAAATTATTTTGCTTTATGACGGTAAGTAATTCTACCACGACTCAAATCATAAGGTGAAAGTTCAACAGTAACTTTATCTCCAGGTAAAATTCTTATATAATTCATTCTCATTTTACCTGAAACATGGGCCAATACCTTATGACCGTTTTCTAATTCTACACGAAATTTAGCATTCGGTAAAGGCTCAATAACTGTACCTTGAACTTCAATAGGTTCTTCCTTAGACATATATTTGATAAGCCTCCTTATTATGTTTCTTACATAGCCCAAATTTTATTATACCATACATTACACAACCGATACAAATTAAAACCAAATTAGATTTTACTTAAAATCTTTGGTCCTTTCTTAGTAATCGCAATAGTATGTTCAAAATGAGCTGACAAGCTACCATCTTCTGTTACTACCGTCCAATTATCATCTAAAGTCTTAACCTTAAAATCTCCAACATTAACCATTGGTTCAATTGCCAGAGTCATTCCTTCTTTTAAAACCGGTCCATGACCCGGAGAACCAAAATTAGGAATTTGTGGTGCCTCATGCATATCTGTACCGATACCATGACCGACATATTCCCTCACTACCGAAAAGTTATTTTTCTCAACATGAGACTGAATCGCATGTGAAATATCTGATAGATGATTTTTGTGTAATGCTTTTTTTATACCTTTATCTAAAGCTTCTCGGGTTACTTTTAATAATTTTTGAGCCTCTTTTGAAATTTTTCCCACAGCAAAAGTACGAGCAGCATCACCATTAAAACCTTTATAAAATGTTCCGATATCAAGGCTGACAATATCTCCTTCTTGTAAAATTCTCTGGGAATTTGGAATACCATGAACTACTTCATCATTTATTGAAACACATATTGAAGCCGGAAATCCTCTATATCCTTTAAAAGAAGGTTCGGCTCCATGTTCCCTAATAAATTCATCACCTTTTTTATTAATTTCAGCAGTTGATATTCCAGGCTCTATTAAATTCTTCAAATATTCATGAGTTTTAGCTACAATTTGATTAGCTTTTCTCATAATATTAATTTCTCTAGGTGATTTTAAGATTATCATAAAACTTTCTCCTTAACAATATTATCTATCTTTTCAAATACTTCATCAATTCCAGCATTACTTTTTACAGTAGTCAGTTTATTGCGTTTATCATAAAAATCTAATAATCTCATTAAATTTTCTTGATTAACTTCTAATCTTTCTTTTACAACTTCTTCAGTATCATCAGAGCGTTGTATCAGTTCTCCACCACATTTATCACAAATACCTTCCTCTTTTGGTGGATTGTAATCAAGATGATAAGTTGCCCCACAATTGCTGCAAGTTCTTCTATGGGTTAGTCTTTTTATTAACTCTTCTCTTGCAACCTTAATATATAAAGCTAGGTCTAATGTTTTGTTCATGTTTTCTAACATAGTTTCCAAAGCTTCTGCTTGATTTATTGTCCTGGGGAATCCATCTAGAATAAATCCGTCGGTACAATCATCTTCTTTAAGCCTTTCTCTAACAATTTCATTAGTAATTTCATCCGGTACAAGTCCTCCGGAATCTATAACTTCTTTGGCTATTTTACCGAGTTCGGTATTGTTTTTTATTGCATTTCTGAAAATATCTCCTGTTGAAATATGGGGTATACTGTATTTTTTACTTAAATTTTCTGCCTGAGTACCTTTACCTGCCCCCGGCAAACCAAGTAATATAAGATTCATTGTCTTCCCCCTTTTCATTTAAATTAGTCCATAAAACCTTCATAATGTCTCATAAGTAGATGTGATTCGATTTGCTGCATTGTTTGTAAAGCAACACCTGTCATGATTAATACTGATGTACCACCAAAGCTGATATTAACTCCAGTGAGTGGTCCCATGGCAAATGGAAGTAGTGCAACGATTGTTAAGAAAACTGCACCAGCAAGTGTTACCCTAACTAATATTTTATCTAAATAATTAATGGTAGCTTTACCAGGTCTAATACCAGGAATAAATCCACCGTTTTTCTGCATATTTTCTGCGACTTCTTCCGGATTAAAAGTAATAGCAGTATAAAAATAAGTAAAGAACAAGATCATTAAAGCATAAAGTATCAAATAAAGTGTAGAACCAGGTTGAATCATCGCTGCAATATTTTGTGCCCAATCAAACGGTATTACCTGAGCTATTACACCAGGAAATAACAGAACAGATGAGGCAAAAATAACAGGTATTACTCCAGCCTGATTAACTTTCATTGGTATGTGTGTACTTCTACCACCATATACTTTTCTACCAACGATTCTTTTTGAATACTGTACTGGTATTCTTCTTTCTCCTTCTTGCACAAAAATAATTCCTGCAACTATTGCAACAGCAAATATTAAGAATAAAAGTATGTTAAAGATAGATATACTACCAGCTCTAAATAATTTGTATGTGCTGTAAAAATCACTTGGGAATCTTGAAATAATAGAAGTGAAAATGATTATAGATATACCATTTCCAATCCCTTTTTCATTAATTTGTTCACCAAGCCACATTAAGAAAGCTGTACCTGCTGTCAAAGTTACAACTATTATAAATAAATCAAAAAATGATGGATTTGGTATAGCTCCAAATCTATTAATATATGAAGTAATACCAATCCCCTGAATAACAGCTAATACAATTGTTCCATATCTAGTATATTGTGCAATTTTTTTTCTGCCTTCTGCACCTTGTTTTGATAATTCCTCAAGTTTAGGAATAACAACAGTTAAAAGATTGAGAATAATTGATGCTGTAATATATGGGGTGATACTCATAGCAAAGATAGTAAAGTTTCTTAAAGCACCACCTGAAAATAAATCAAGGTAGTCAAGTACTCCTCCACTACTTCCTTGAAAAAGACGTTCCTGTAAAATCCCAACATCGACTCCAGGAACCGGAATATGTGCACCTAACCTATAAACAACCATCATTGCTAATACAAATAATACTTTGTTTCTTAATTCTTTTACTTTAAATATATTCTTAAATGTCGAGAACAACTTATATCACCTCAGCTTTTCCGCCGGTTTTTTCAATCTTATCAACGGCAGTTGAACTGAAGGCGTTCGCTTTTACTACCAATTCTTTACTCAAATCACCTTTTGCTAAAATCTTAACACCGTGTTTCGCTATATTATCAATGAGTCCATCTTCTTTTAGCATTTCTGGTGTTATTTCAGTACCATCTTCATATCTATTTAACTGGTAAACATTCACAATACTATATTGCTTTTTAAATTTATTATTAAAACCTCTTTTAGGTAATTTTCTAAATAAAGGAGTTTGTCCACCTTCAAAAGTTGGTCTGGTTTTTGAACCAGATCTAGAATTTTGACCATTCGCTCCACGGCCAGATGTATAACCCCTACCTGAACCTTTGCCGCGGCCAACTCTTCTCTTTCTTGTTTTAGAACCTTCAGCAGGTTTTAAGTCATGTAAGTTCATAACGTACTGCACCTCCTTAATTATCCAAGAATTTCTTCTACTGTCTTACCTCTAAGTCTTGCTACTTCTTCAGCTGATTTCAATTCGTCTAAGCCAGTAATAGTAGCGTGTACCATGTTAATAGGATTAGATGAACCTAATGATTTAGTTAAAATATCATTAATTCCTGCTAGCTCTACAACTGCACGAACTGGTCCTCCAGCAATAACACCAGTACCTTCAACAGCAGGCTTTAAAAGAACTCTTCCTGCCCCAAATACTCCAGTGTTTTCATGTGGTATACTTGTTCCAACTATAGGAACTTTAATAAGATGTTTTTTGGCTTCATCAACACCTTTACCAATTGCTTCTGGAACTTCATTTGCTTTACCAATTCCTGCTCCTACATGCCCATTTGAATCTCCAACAACAACTAGGGCACTGAAACTAAAAGTACGTCCACCTTTTACAACTTTAGATACACGATTTATATTAACTACTCTTTCGTCTAAATCCAATTTTTCTGGATCAATATTGCTCATGTAATCGCCTCCTTCGTTAAAATTTTAGGCCTTTCTCTCTTGCTGCTTCTGCAACTGCTTTAACACGCCCGTGATATTTATATCCAGCTCTATCAAAAACAACTTTTTCTATGTCATTTTCTAAAGCTCTTTCAGCTACTAATTCGCCTACTTTTTTTGCAGCTTCTACATTACCTGTTTTATCTAACTCATCACTCAGCTCATTATCAACCGTTGAAGCAGAAACAAGAGTATGGCCGGTTAAATCATCTATGATTTGCACGTACATATTATTCAAACTCCTGTTAACAACCATTCTTGGTTTTGTAGGAGTACCTGTTATCTTATTTCTAATTCTGAAGTGCCTTCTTTTTCTGGCAGCTCTCTTATCCATAATTATCACTCCCTTCAATTAACCGGTTTTACCAACTTTTCTTCTGATGTGTTCATCGATATATTTAACACCTTTACCTTTATAAGGTTCTGGTTTTCTTTGCTCTCTTATATTAGCAGCAATATCACCGACTAACTGTTTATCATAACCTGATACAGTTACAACATTTTTCTCAACATCAAAATTTATTCCTTCCGGTGCTTCTATTTTGATTGGATGAGAATAACCAAGTTCTAAAACCAAATCACGACCTTGAACTTTAGCGTTATATCCCACTCCAACTAATTCTAATTTCTTTGTAAATCCTTCGGTTACACCTTTAACCATTCCCTCGATTAAACTACGAATCAAACCATGTTGTGAACGATCTTCTTTTGAATCAGAAGGTCTACTAACAACAATCGCATCGTTTTCTATATTTATATCAAATGAAGGGTTAAACTCCCTAGTTATTTCACCTTTAGGGCCTTTGATAGTTATTTTACCATCTTTAATATCAACATCTACTTTTTCAGGGATGTCAACAGGTTGTTTACCTATACGGGACATACAATTCACCTCCAGCTATTATTCTTAAATATTGTATATTTATTTTTACCAAACGTAGCAGACTACTTCTCCACCGACGCCTTCTTTACGTGCTTCTTTTCCAGTTAAGATACCTCTCGAAGTGGAAATAACGGCGATACCTAAACCTCCAAGAACTCTTGGGATTTCATCTTTATCGACATAAACCCTTAAACCAGGTTTACTAATTCTTTTTATACCAGAAATAACTTTTTCGTCATCTTGTCCATACTTCAAATAAACTCTAACTTTATTCTGCGGATAATTGTCTATAATTTTATATTCTCTTATAAAACCTTCATCCTTTAAAGTTTTAGCAATATTTATTTTTAAATTCGAAGCAGGTATATCAACAACATCTTTATTTACATTATTGGCGTTGCGAATACGAGTTAACATATCTGCAATCGGATCAGTAATATTCATTAAACCATCCTCCTTCCTGATTTTACCAACTTGCTTTTTTAACTCCAGGTATTTCACCTTTGTGTGCTAATTCTCTGAAACAAATTCTACAGAGATCAAATTTTCTCATATAACCTCGAGCTCTTCCACATCTACTACATCTATTAACTTTACGTGTAGAATATTTTGGCTCCTTCTTAGCTTTCTCGACTAATGCCTTACGGGCCATAAAATTAATCCCTCCTTTGTTGGACTACTTTTTAAATGGCATACCCATTAATCTTAATAATTCAAACGCTTCTTCATCGGTGTCAGCTGAAGTAACAATAGTAGCTTCCAAACCATGAACTTTATCTACGTCATCAATTTTGATTTCTGGGAACACAATATGTTCATCTAGTCCAAGACTATAATTACCTCTTCCATCAAATGAATCTGGAGAAATACCTCTAAAGTCCCTCACACGTGGATAAGTGATATTGATTAACTTATATAGAAATTCATACATGTATTCACCACGTAAGGTTACTTTAACTCCGACCGGCATTCCCTCACGAATTTTAAAATTAGCTATCGCTTTTTTTGCTCTTGTTACTGTAGGCTGTTGCCCAGTAATTTTAGCTACATTTTCTACAACTTTATCTAATAATTTGGGATCTTCTTTTGCTTCTCCAATCCCAACATTAACTACAATTTTTTCTAGCCTTGGTGCTTCCATGACATTATTGTAATCAAACTTTTCAACTAGTTGAGGCAAAATTTCTTCACGATATTGTTCGGCTAAAACAGACATCCAATAACCTCCTTCCAATTAAATCTATTTATCTATTACTTCGTCACAACTTTTACAAACTCTAACTTTTTCTCCGTTATCTAAAACATCCACTCCGAAGCGGGATCTCTCATCACAACGAGGGCAAACGAGCATAACATTGGAAATATGAATAGGGGCTTCATTTTCAACAATTCCACCCTGAGGCATATCTTGTGTAGGACGCATATGTCTACTTACAATATTAATGCCTTCAACTATTACTCGATCATTTTCTCTATCAACACTTAAAACTTTTCCTCGTTTTCCTTTGTCTTTCCCATAAATTACTTCAACAGTGTCGTCTTTTTTAATTCTCATTAAACTCCCCCCTCTTATAATACTTCAGGTGCTAAGGAGATAATTTTCATGTAGTTCTTATCTCTCAGTTCACGTGTTACAGGTCCAAAGATACGGGTACCTGTTGGATTATCATTATTATCAATAATTACAGCTGCATTCTCATCAAATTTTATATATGAACCGTCTTTACGTTTCATCTCTTTTTTAGTTCTTACAATTAAAGCAGTTACGACTTCACCTTTTTTTACCATGCCGTCTGGTATGGCCTCTTTAACTGAAGCTACAACTTTATCACCGATACCGGCATATCTTTTTCTTGAACCACCCAGTACTTTTATACATAAAAGTTCACGGGCTCCTGAGTTATCGGCTACCTTAAGTCTACTTTCAGACTGAATCATTTAGAACCCTCCTCATCTATAATGAACATTATTTTGCTTTAGTTATAATATCAAGAACTCTCCATCTTTTTTCTTTACTAATTGGACGAGTCTCTATAATACGTACTTTGTCACCTTCATTGCAAACATTTTCCTCGTCATGTGCTTTAAACTTTTTAGTCTTTCTTATAACCCTTTTATACATCGGGTGTTGAGTTTTTCGTTCAACAGCAACTGTGACAGTTTTATCCATCTTGTCACTGGTCACAAAACCAGTACGTATTTTTTTGTTGGTATTAATATCTGCCATAATCAATCTCCTTTCTTAACAAACTATGCCTGATTAATCTCAAGCTCTTGTTCGCGCTTAATAGTTTTAATGCGAGCAATAATTCTTCTTACCTCACGAATTCTAGTAGGATTATCTAATTGAGCAGTCGCATGTTGAAATCTTAGATTAAAAAGTTCTTCTTTAAATTCTCTCAATTTCTGATCTAATTCTGCTTCTGTCAAATTCCTTAATTCATCAGCTCTCATTGGACTCACCATCCGTTTCGTCTCGTTTCACAAATTTAGTTTTAATTGGTAGTTTATGAGCAGCAAGTCTCATTGCTTCTTTTGCCACTTCTTCTGGTACACCAGCCAATTCAAACATAATCCTACCGGGTCTAACTACTGCAACCCATTTTTCAGGAGCACCTTTACCACTACCCATTCTTGTTTCTGCAGGTTTAGCAGTAACAGGTTTGTCTGGGAATATTTTTACCCAAACTTTTCCGCCTCTTTTTATATATCTTGTTAAAGCAACTCTGGCAGCTTCTATCTGACGATTTGTAATCCAGTGGGGTTCAAGAGCTCTTAAACCATATTCCCCGAAGGAAATATCGGTACCGCGAACTGCTCTACCCTTCATTCTGCCTCTTTGTTGCTTGCGATGTTTAACCCTTTTAGGTACTAACATTTAGAAACCTCCTCTCAAAAACAATTCTATTATTCAGTATCTACTTCAGGTAATATTTCACCTTTATTTATCCAAACTTTAACACCTATTGTACCATATGTTGTTTCCGCTTCTGCAAAACCATAATCAATATCAGCTCTAAGAGTATGAAGGGGAACACTTCCTTCTTGGTACCCTTCAGTTCTTGCCATTTCTGCTCCACCCAAACGGCCGCTGCTCATTATTCTAAAACCTTCAGCACCCATTTGCATAGCTCTATTCATGGACTTTTTCATAGCTCTTCTAAAAGAAACTCTTCTTAATAATTGTTGGGCAATATTTTCTGCTACAAGCTGAGCATTTAATTCTGGTTTATCTACTTCTACAACATTAATTTGAGCATTTTTTCCTGTAGTACTTTCGATTTCTTTTCTTAAAGCATCTACTTCAGAACCACCACGACCGATTACCATACCTGGTCTTGCAGTATGGACATCAATCTTCAATCTGTTAGCAGCTCTTTCGATAACTATTCTAGAAATTCCAGCTTCAAACATTTTGTCTTTTATATACTTTCTGATTTCAATATCTTCATGTAGCAATTCTGCATAATTATTTTTGTTGGCATACCATTTAGCATCCCAATCTTTAATAACTCCTACACGAAGACCATGTGGATTTACTTTTTGACCCAAATTTAACCCTCCTTCTTCTCTTCAAGAATAACAGTTACATGACTTGTCCTTTTGTTGATAGGACTTGCTTGTCCCATCGCTCTTGGACGAAACCTTTTCATAGTTGGTCCTTCATCAACATAACATTCCGAAACATACAAATCATCGACAAGCATATCATGATTATTTTCAGCATTTGCAATAGCTGAATTAAGTACTTTTTCTATTATTTTTGAAGGCTTATTAGGTGTGTTTTTTAAAATCCCTAATGCCTGTCCAATATCTTTCCCTCTTATTAAATCAATTGTTCTTCTTGCTTTACGCGGGGAAACTCTCACATATTTGGCAACAGCTTTAGCTTCCATAATATAAACCCCCCTTTAGTTGTTTATTTAAGTGTAGTAGAACGTTCGGTATGTCTACTATGACCTCTAAATATTCTAGTAGGAGCAAATTCTCCTAATTTATGTCCTACCATTTCTTCTGTTATAAATACTGGTACATGTTTTCTTCCATCATGGACAGCTATTGTGTGTCCAACCATATTTGGATAAATGGTAGAACTACGTGACCATGTTTTTATAACTTCTTTACTACCAGTTTCATTTAATTCTTCAATTTTACTCATTAATTTCTCTTCGACAAAAGGTCTATTATTATCGGATCTAGCCATTAAATAATCCCTCCTTTAACCTTTTCTTTTCTTGGTTTTACGGGACCTGATAATATATCTATCAGATTTCTTAGTTTTTCTAGTCTTTTTACCCATTGTTTTTTGTCCCCAAGGAGTAACTGGATGACGTCCAGCAGGTGACTTACCTTCACCACCACCGTGTGGGTGATCATGTGGATTCATTACAACACCACGAACTGATGGTCTTTTACCTTTCCATCTACTACGACCAGCTTTACCTAAGGTAATGTTCTCATGATTAATGTTTCCAACCTGCCCAATTGTTGCTTTGCATTCTAGTCTAATTAATCGAACTTCACTAGAAGGCATTTTAACATGGGCGAACTTTCCTTCTTTAGCAAGAACCTGTGCATTTGCACCGGCTGATCTTGCAATTTGTCCACCTTTTCCAGGTTGTAATTCTACATTATGAATAATGGTACCAACAGGAATTTCTTTCAATTTTAACGCATTACCAGGAACTATGTCAGCCCCTTTACCAGAGATTACTTCATCACCAGCAGTTAACTTATCTGGAGCTATAATATATCTTTTTTCTCCATCAGCATATGTTAAAAGTGCAATTCTAGCTGTTCTATTTGGATCATATTCTATTGATGATACCTTTGCTGGTATACCATCTTTATTTCTTTTAAAATCTATTATTCTATAACGTCTTTTATGACCTCCACCTCTTCTTCTTGAGGTAATCCTTCCGTTTACATTACGACCGCCAGTTTTGTGAAGTTTCGAAATTAAACTTTTTTCTGGCTCTTTTTTAGTAATATCCTTAAAAGAAGAAACAGTCATATATCTCCGGGAAGGAGTTGTCGGTTTAAAGGTCTTGATAGCCATTGTATTCCCTCCTTTAACAGTAAATATTAGAGTCCTTCAAATATCTCTATTGAATCCCCTTCGGCTAATTTAACTAAAGCTTTTTTCCAGCTTGCGGTTCTACCTTCATTTCTACCGAGTCTGCGTTTTTTTCCACGCATATTCATTGTATTTACATTATCAACCTTAACATCAAATATTTCTTCAACAGCATTTCTAATTTGAATTTTATTAGAATTTTTTGCAACTTTAAAAGTATAAGTATTATTTTCTTCCATCTTCAACATGCTGTTTTCAGTAATGACAGGTTTAATTAAAACATCTCTAGAATCTTTCATTCTCCCAGCACCTCCTCGATCTTTCTTACAGCCTCTTCAGACATTAATATTACTTCATTATCTAAGAGGTCATAAGTATTTAAGCCATCCAACACAAGTGTTTTAACGTGTGGGATATTTCGTGCTGATAAATAAATATTTTCATCTTTTTCTGGAAGAACAATTAAAACTTTTTTGTCTTCTAAACCTAAATCATCTAAAAGATTTATCATTTTTTTAGTCTTAATTTGATCTAAAGTAAGTTCATCTAAAATCATTAATCCATCGTTTTGAAGTTTATCACTCAAAACAGATTTAAGTGCAATTCTTTTCATTTTTTTATTAACTTTTTTATTGTAAGACCTGGGTTTAGGTCCAAAGGTGATACCTCCGCCAACCCATAATGGGGAGCGAATACTACCATGTCTTGCACGACCTGTACCCTTTTGTCTCCAAGGCTTTCTACCTCCACCTCTAACTTCGCTTCTAGTTTTAGTGGATGCATTACCGCCTCTAACTTTAGCTAATTGTGAAGTTACTACTTGATGTACAACATCTTCATTTATTTTACTATTGAAAATATCATCTGATAAATCTATATCATTAATCTCTTCACCATTGGTGTTAAATTTAACTGCTTGAGGCATTATATGTCCTCCTTTCTATCCATCATTTTTACTTTTCTTTGCCAATAAGTGATACTATACTCTTATTAGGACCAGGTACTGACCCTTTAACCAAAACAACTTTTTTCTCAGTATCTACTTTCACAATTTCCAAATTATGAATAGTAGTTTTATCATGTCCCATTCTACCGGGCATTTTTTGTCCTTTAAAAACTCTAGAAGCATCAACAGCTCCTATTGAACCAGGTGCTCTATGAAAGTGAGAACCATGTGTTTTTGGTCCAGTTGTATGGTTCCATCTCTGAATATTTCCAGAAAATCCTTTACCTTTAGAAATACCCTGAACTTTTATTACTTCACCCTCTTCAAAGATGTCTACTGTTACTTCATCACCTATTTCTAGTTCTTCATCAAAATTTCTGAATTCAACCAGATGTCTTTTAGGACTTAAACCATGTTTTTTAAATTGCCCTAATTCTGGTTTGTTTAACTTTCTTTCTTTTATATCTTCAAAGCCTAGTTGAATGGCTTTATATCCATCTTTTTCTTCAGTACGTTTTTCAGTTACGACACAAGGACCAGCTTCAATTACAGTCACTGGAACCATGTTACCTTCATCATCAAATATTTGTGTCATACCTTTCTTTTTACCTAGTAATCCTTTAGCCATCTCTTAGTACACCTCCTGACCTTATAATTTAATCTCGATATCAACACCGGCAGGTAAATCTAATCTCATTAATGAATCTACCGTTTTTGAAGTTGGATCAAGGATATCTATTAATCTCTTGTGAGTTCTCATTTCAAATTGTTCTCTTGCATCTTTATGAACATGAGGAGACCTCAAAACAGTAAAAATTTCTTTTTTAGTTGGAAGTGGGATTGGGCCTGAAACATCTGCTCCAGTTCTCTTAGCTGTTCCCACAATCTTCTCAGCTGATTTATCCAAAAGCTCGTGTTCAAACGATTTTAATCTAATTCTTATTTTTTCATGATTGGTCATTATCTTCCCTCCTTCAAACAAACTGAGATAAAGAACAGTTAAAGAAGAGGATTTATATCCCCTTCTTGTTTGCCATTATTTACTCAACTATTTCAGTTACTACACCAGACGCTACAGTATGTCCACCTTCACGAATCGCAAATCTTAAACCTTCCTCCATTGCTATTGGAGTAATTAGTTCTGCGTCCATCTCTATATTGTCTCCAGGCATTACCATATCTACACCTTCTGGTAGATGAATTGTACCTGTCACATCTGTTGTTCTGAAATAAAACTGAGGTCTGTAACCATCAAAAAATGGTGTGTGACGGCCACCCTCATCTTTAGATAATACATATACCTCTGCCTTGAATTTGGTATGAGGTGTTATACTACCGGGCTCTGCTAATACCTGCCCTCTCTCTATGTCTTCTCTTTTTACTC
>JAIPEX010000133.1 GCA_021736945.1 Halanaerobiales bacterium
GTTTATATCTTAGTAAAACTATATTTTTAAAACCAATTTCAACTAATGAACTTATAATATAATCAAAATTATTAATCACCTTTTTTGTTAATATTAGATTTACTCCAATATTAATTTGCATCTCCCGGGTTATTAAATATGATAGGTGAAGCTTATCCAGATAATTTGTATCAGCTAATAATCTATCTGCATCAATTCCAAACTGTAAAGCTGTTAGATGAGAAGACATATTCTGGATTTTCTCTTGATTAAAATTATCAATGTTTGCAGTAATATGTACTACCAGACCACAATCTGCTGCATACTTAACTATATCCGCTATATCATCACGAATTAAAGCTTCTCCTCCTCCAATAGCTAGTTGAAAGACCTTAGCTTTAGTTGATTTATCTATCATCATCTTTGCTTCATTAAAAGACATTTCTTCAAATAAATCTTTGTACCTTCTTGCATAACAATCAGGACAGTTTAGATTACACCTATATGTAGCCGCCCAATGAACTGTCTCAGGTCCACTCAAAAATTTATTATTATTTGGCCAAGTATCATCAATATTCCAATTTAACCTGTCCTTATTTCTATCACAATACGTTGCTTTATTATATAACACTATTTTATATCTAATTAATTTTTTAAGTACACTGGTTAAATCAGATATCTCAAACGAGTAGTCTAATTTCTTCATAAGATAATTGATATCATTTTTAAATAGTTGATAGTTTAGCTTAAATAGCTGTAATAAAACAAATGTATCTCGATCCACATCCAGGGTATCACCCGTATTTTTATTAAATACAAGTCCACCAAAGTATTCTTTACGTAAAACTACATTGTTATTTAGATAGTAATAGTATTTCAACATTTGTATATCCTCATTTCATTTAATACTTAAAATTTTTTACAATTATATACTTAGAATATTTTTTAAAGAAATATTATCTGCAAAAGCCCGGATTAAAATAGTAAACAACAACCTAAAAATAAAAACAATAGTTTTTGTCCGTTTTACAATTCTCTACAATTTACTAATTTCAAAAAAATTAGTAATACTTAGCTTTTTTCTTTATAAATATTATCTATTTTTTATAAGATTTTAATAAGGTTAGGCTTAATTAAGTGGATTTTCTAAAAATTTGTAATCATAAACCTAGAAAAGCCTAATGAATTTTCAACTTACAATAATATATATACTAATAACTATAGGCTCTTCTTTTGCCCTTTTTAAGCTTGTAGTTAATACTTTTGGTTCTTCTCCAAAACAGTTGGTAAAATCATAAAAATTAATAGTATATAATTGTTCATATTCTTTATATGATAAGGTTTTTATCATTCCATTATACTTAAACTATATTATAATATTCTTTTCAATTAAAAAGGGCAATATTTATTAATTTAACAGTCAAGTTATTTGTTTTCGACCAACGAATATGGAGAAGATCCATATATAAAGATCAGTTGATTAGAGTTTAATTAAATGGTTCTTTTTACCAATGTAGCCGTGAAAGCATTATTAATGTTAATGGTTGGCATAGATTTATAAATAATTATATAAACAGTTAAATCAATGATCTTATACTTATAAATGTTTTGAGCCTTATAAAAGTTGATTATTATTATTAAATATTAGCAAAATTATCTTTAATATAGTTTTTAAATTTTATATTTGGTAACTTTCTTTTTTTGTTTCTCATTTTAGTTATTATTGCTTCAATTTCTTTTATAGGTTTACCAGTTTTATGGTGATATTCAAATAAAATATCAAAAGTTAATAAATTATTAATTTCATTATTATCAATTAATGGTCTAATATCTTTCAAGTTATTGCAAGCAGTATAATTGTCCATAGTTTTTGCAATTGCAATAGCTGCTGATTCACCTTTGCCTTTACCCATTTTTCTCAGTCTAGTATATTCATGAAAAGCTTGACTGTCACTATCTATTTCAATTACTTTAAATATATTCTTATTTATTGATTCTAATAGAACTTTATAAACCCATTTGTACTTACTATATCTTTTTAAAAAGCTAAACTCATCCACTACTACTTGTGGTACAAACATTCTACCACTATACAACTTTGTTAAAATATCAATTCTCTTTATCCAGATAAAAGAAGCTAGACAGTCATTATCAAAAACTAGTTTAATATCAGTCTGATATATTAAATTAGCATTACTCATCCTCTCCATCTCCAAAAACTAAATCACCATAACCACCTTCAATTAGATATTCATTATATCTACTTTCTGAAATAATATCACTTTCTAAAGCTTCTTCAGCTAATTCAGCATATTCAGATTCTACAACTATATCCTTTTTAATTTTAGGTTTAGTATATAATTCTATTGAATATCCATATCTTCTAGCCTCTTTAATGATATTTATATCTTTTAATTCTTCATATTTTTTATTATTGATATGTTTGTCTAGTTTTAATCTTAAAATAAGAGCCTGATGACTGATCTTAAAATAATTTTCTAAATATAAACAGTCTGATATATCAACTTTGTTTTTGTTTTTTTTAGTTAATCTTTTCTTTAAATGAAAGTTTAAGGCTTCTCGAGGCATTATAAAATAAGAAGCAAAAGTATCAGCTTCCTTTTCTAAATGCTCCTGTTTCCCGTTTAAATTTACATTAAATTTCAGGTGATAATATTCATGTGCAGCAGTAAAATATTGGCGACCTAATGATGTATCAATGTTAATTAGAATTGCTTGTACATTACCTTTTTGGATAAATAATCCATATAAATCACTATCAATGGACGTTTTTATAATACTTATATTACCATTATATTTTAATACTTCAAAAATATTTATAGATTCTGTGTTGCTTAATCCAAATTCATTTCTGGTTTCTATAGCTCTTGTTTCAGCTAAGAGATTATTAGCCTTGCTCATTTACCTTACCTCCAGTAAACTTTTTAATTCATATAAATTATTCACAAAATTCTTAGCCCACTCAATTTTTTCTAAACCATCATTAGAAATATCTGTTGAGCGATGAGCTATTTCTATTTTTTTTTCTTCATCTCTTTCTCCAATAAAATATTCAATGCTTTTACCATATAAATTAGAGAACTTATTTAGTAATGATAAATTAATTTTTCTAGCACCTGTTTCATAATAAGATATTTGACTTCTTTTTTTACCGATAAAATTAGCTACCTGTTGCTGTGAATAATTCATTTCCAGACGGGCTTCTTTTAGCCTTTTTGCGATTTGGTCATAATTTAAAATTAATATCACCCTTTCATTTAACTTCTTGTATCTATATTGTAACAAAATTGTTACAATTAATCAAGGTTAAAATACTAATGTAACATATGTTTCAGTAAAAAAATCCTACTAGAATCCAAATAATTCTAGTGAGAGCAATAGTTATTATTATTCATCTTTTATTTTCAATTCTTTTGTTGTAGACTTTTTATATCCTTAATTAGATTATTAATAGCATCATCGGTAACTTTATGTCTATTTTTTTCTGCCAGCTGTTTTATAAATTTATAATCCTCTTTTATCTTTTTTAAAGTTTTAGAATTACTTTTTGAAGGTATATCACCATCCATATAACGGGTTAAAGTTTTTTCATCATTACATAAAATTAAAGATAATTGTCTTTTATCTGTATTATATTGCTTTAATATTTCTTTAAGTTTAGGAACTTTAATAATACCCGCTTTTTCTCTGTATGTATCATCTATTTTTTGAATATTATGATCATGAAGTTCAGAAATATAAATTTCTTCATTACAATCATTACAATAAGCCCTTTCAGTAGTATATTCTAACTTCAAACCATGCACCGTTTTATTCTCAACTAAATTTTCAATTTGATACTTAACTTCTTTTCTACACTCAGGACAAAAAATATTTATTCTCCTCCCTTTTTTGTACTTAAACAAAATATTATGCATTATAAGATTTATCTTTTAAAGTTACTTAGTCATTTTTAGAATCACGACCAGCAGATCTAAAAGCACTTGCTATTTTAAATTCATTTGTTTTATCATATATTTCTTCATTTTGACCACCTAATTTTATACAACGATAATAAAAACTTCTTAAATTATTAGTAGTTTTAACATTAGTAAATCTAATATATCTATTGCTAGGATTAGTGGTAGTGAATATCAATGAATTCTTATCCAATTTTTCTAAAGGTCTTAAATTATGGGATGTGAAGATTAATTGTCCCTTTCCTCTTTCTTGGATTATTTCTAGAATTTCTCCTAATAGGTATTCAAAAATTCCAGCATCTAATTCATCAACAGCAAGACATATTGTGGGTTTATTAAACATTGCAATTAAAGCACTTAATATAGAAATGATTTTTTTAATTCCATCAGATTCATATCTTAATGGTATATTAATATCTTCTCTTTTAGCTAGTAATTCTATTTTGATAACATTATTTCCATTTTTATCTAATTCTTCACCATATTCCTTTATAACAATAGTTAAATCAGGAATTAGTTCTTTTAAAACAATATTTAAATTATTAATGACATTTCCAACAGTATTTAATAGATTTTTTGGTATTGTAGTTGGTTCTGATAAAGCTATTGCTAAATCTCCTCCAGATATTTCATCACTATTAGATATTTGAAAACACAATGGTATAATTAAATTTGCATTAATCATTCCTGACCGTGAATTTCTTATAACAAAAAAATTCATTTTTGAATAATATTTTATTTCTGAAATAATATTTTCATACTCTTTAAATTCACTACTGGATTTTAATATTTTTTCTAATCTATTTGAAAAAATAAATGAAGTATGTTCTTTTCTGGCAAGCTCTTTTGTTACTTTTAAATCAACTTTGGCTTCTTTATTATTTTGAACCAATAATTTATAATTTTTTAGTGGGCTAAATATTGTATTTTCATCTTCAAAATTGTAGGAAATTATACCGCGTTTATATGACCATTCTTCGTCTTCTAATTTTTTATAAGATAAATCTTCTTTATTTATATATACCTCATTATCTTTATTCTTTTTCATTTGCATATTATAAAATAATTGATATTTTTCACCATGTAATTGAGCAGAAAATATAATTTCTATACTTGCTATTTGCTTTCCCTGATAAATATAATTCTTACAATTATCTGGTAAAGATTCCCCCAGTAAAGTATTTTTTAAAATCCAAAGTGCTTCAATGAGAGCTGTTTTTCCTGATCCGTTTTGACCATACAAACCAATCAGATCAGAATCTTTTGAAAAAATATTGTTGTTTTTATAACTTGGTAAATCTATTGTTCCATTTTTGACATTTTTAAAATTTTCTAACTTAATTTGTTGTATCCTAATATAACTTTCATTCATATAATCACCACCTGTAATTAATTATATATCTTTAATCAAATTAATGCAAATATTTTTGGCTTTATCGTTATAAAATATTACGATATAGATAAAATTATTTATATAAACGACGTTATTTTCTAAATTTTAGTTATAATTATCTAAGGTAATGGTAAAATGTACAGTAAGGTAATTTAAAAATTTACAGCCTGTGAAAATAATTATCAAATTTTCAATTGATAGTATTATTATAAATATTTTATTAATGTTAATTGGAATGGAGTAAAAATGTTCAACAAAAATGGAGAATATTTATCCAAAATATAATTATTAGGTCATAGATAAATGTTCAAAAAAATTTTATATTTAACAAAAAAAGTACCCCTGCCTTTTACAGCAGAGGATATTGGTTTAATGAGTTAGATATATATTGATACATATATATTAAAATATTCTACATTTTACGTAAAATGG
>JAIPEX010000134.1 GCA_021736945.1 Halanaerobiales bacterium
TTTTATTTTAACTTTTTTGCTAATATTTTTTCTTAGATATATTGTTACTGCTTTTACCTTTTTTCCTTCTTTCATTATTATTAACCCACCTTTTAAAATATCTTCTAAATTTAAATTAAAACTTCACTTTATATATATATAATTATACTATTATAATGGTATAATATCAAGTAAATTTATTTTTTGGTTATCTAATATTTTTAGCGTTAATAATTTTATTTGAAAAAATAACCTGTATAAGCAATAAGTTTTATCCAGGTGGATAATTATACTACTTTTTTATTATAAAGATCTAAAAACTAAATCTTCTCCCATTAATCTTAAGCCACTCTCTCTTATCTTTCACATCAGAAATAATAGAGCCTACAGTAGACCAAAACTCTCTCGAATGGTTATCATGCAGTAGATGAGTCACCTCATGCACCACCAGATAATCTACAATAGACATTGGTGCAATTATTATTCTCTAGTTAAAATTAAGATTACCTTTACTGCTGCAGCTGCCCCATCTATTTTTCTGTTTTTTTAAAACTACATTATTGGGCTGCACATCAAGTTTATCCTTATATTTTTCTAATCTTTCATTAATTTTTTCTTTTGCATGCTCACGATACCACTCAATTAAAGCATCTCTGATTTCTTTTCTTCGCTGCTCATCATTTTCTTTTAACTTTTCAGGATAGTTGATAATGAACTTACCCTGGTATATTTTAACCTCTGCCTTTGAGATTTCTGCTGCAGCAGAGCTTTAAACTTCGCTTATCGGCTTTTTTGCGAAGATTTTGCATAGATATCATACACCATATTTTCTTTTTGAATTATATAAAATTGTAATTTCATCAACACCAAAATATTTGGCACTCTTCGATATATATCTATTGGAACATAATTTTTATCTATTCTAGTTCCATTTTTTTCTTCATCATAATTCATAAACTTAAGATAATAATTTTCATGAACAAATTCAAAAATTTCTTTATCAGTAGGTATTAATTCACCATATCTTTTTCTCTTCAATTTTCTCCACCAATTCACGACTAATACACCCTGAATATTTCATAAAACATAGCTTTTAAGTAACCAGATCCTTTAATTTAACGCTAAAAATTACCTCATTATTTTCCAGTATTTTTACTTGCAAATACCATATATTAAAATTCAATTACATGCTTCAAATCACTTATTTCTTTAGGTAGATCAATAGCTTCATAATTGCTATTATCGTAGTTTTTAAATATTTCATTAAAATGCTCTCTAGCACATATGATTTTTTTCTTTTCTGATTCTCTAATATTTTCTAAATTACCTGAAGTATGTTTTGTTTCTCTTACTAAATACAATCTTCTCTGTGTTTCACCGTATTCATCGACATCATCTATAACAATAGCCCAATCAGGATTATAACCACCTATAGGAGTATTGACTTTAAACCAGTTTGGTAATTTAACAAAAAGATTCACTCTTGGATCTTTATCTAATTTCTCGGCAAATCTTTTTTCTGATTCGGAATCAAATATAACATATTCATAAATAGACTTATCTACTTCAACCAGATTATCTTCATAGCCTTCTAAATCCTCAAATAAAGACATTTCATATTTGTCATCTATCTGAAAATATTTTATTCCGTTAACCAAAAGATTTTCTTTGGTTCTATTAATAATTTTAATAATAGAACTAACATATTTATAAGGATCTTTAAACAATAAATCTAGGTTATTTACACCGTTTAATATCGCAATGATAGTTGTCTTTGTCAGTTCTGTTTCTTGGTCTATTTTTTTAAGAAAGTTTTTGATTACAAATTTCTTATCAAGCTTTTCGCTACCACTGCCTATAATTTCAGAATCCAATCGTGTTCCCTGTTTAAATTTAACCTCTGCTCTATCAATTCTAACCTTGATATCATCTATATCTAATTGGTTTATCTTTTCTATACAACTTTCTTTTAACTTATCTGAATTTAAGTTGATTTTATATTGAGTTTTAGAAGAAATTCTATCCCACAACTCTTTAAATTCTTCCCAATCACCAAAACAAACCTTATCTTCTTTAAATTTAACAGACTTTCTTTTTCTCCTATCACCTATATCTATTTCTTCTATCTCATCAGTAAAATCGTCTTTATATTGTGTCTGCAACTTAGCAACATAATCTTTATAGCTTTCGTTAGCAACAACAGTTAATATATTTTCATTATCAAATCTTCTTTCTCCTTCTTGATCGACTGGAATCCTTACTCCTCTACCTATCTCTTGTCTTTTTCTTATTTTAGAATAACTTTCGTTTAAAGTGCAGATATTAAAGACATTAGGATTATCCCAACCCTCTCTTAATGCAGAGTGAGAGAATATAAATTGTGTTGGTTCTTCAAAAGATAATAGTTTTTCTTTATCCTTCATTATTAAATCATAAGCTTCTCTATTTTGTTTCATATAGCTTGTAGAATTATCATCATAATAATCACCATCATCTTTTTTAGCAAAATATCCACTGTGAACTTTATCTGATTCTAGATCTTTATATGGTTTAGCCCATTCATTTGGACTATCTTTTAATCTATTATACGCTTTTTTGAATGTTTTCTTAATAAAACCGTCTTCTTTTACATAATTATCAACTTTATCAATAAAAAACAAAGATAAAACCTTAATATCTTTATCTCTAAGTCGATACTGCTTTCTAAAATGTTCTTCTACAGTTTTTTCTATTTGGATTTTCATTAAATTCTTTTTATCTAACCCCTGAACTTCGCTTTTTTCTAGGGTTATTCCATTTTCAAATTTTATATGGTCGTATCTTAAATCAATTTCGCTTACTTTAAAACCTCTGTATTCTTCAAGACCATTACTCTTATCTAAAAGATCATCTCCCTGATATACAGTAGCGTTTCCTCTTTTTATACCACTTTTGAGCTTTTTATATATCTCTAATTTAGCTTTTATCCCCCTACTAGACCTATCAAAATCTTTAACTTTAACATAAACATTACTGTAGTCGTCATCCTCTACTACGGATAAAACCTCTATTTTTTTAACTAAATTTTTATTATATGCATCAACTGGTGTCAATCTATAAATCAAATTGTAATAATTTCTATGTGTTGCAGAATATCTTAATTTAAATAATGGGTTTAAACTTGCCAGAGCTTCTTTTGAAATCTCTGATTCCATATTTTGTGGCTCATCAAGTATTAAAATAGGGTTAGTTGCCTTCACCAGTTCTATAGGTTTTTGTCCTTCTGTCCTGTCATTATATCTATTAATAATATTCTCGTCTTTATTAAAAGAATCTATAGTCATAACCATAATTTTAATATTACTGCTATTTGCAAACTGTTTTAAAAGATTTAAGTTACTGGAATCATATTCATAACAATCATAAATAACCTGATCATAGAGTTTTTGAAAATGCTCTTTGGTTATTTCATAAGTCTTCATTACTCCTTCTCTAATAGCTACCGAAGGCACTACGATAATAAACTTTTTCATTCCATATTTTTTGTGTAATTCTAAAATAGTTCTAAAATAGACATAAGTTTTACCTGTGCCTGTTTCCATTTCTATAGTAAAATCCATATTTTCAATTTTTTCAATATCTTGCTCTATTTCATTTTCATTTTGCACTTTTTTTAGGTTATCTAATAATTCATCATCAGAGAGATTTAATTTGTTAGGGACAGCTCTTACATTAATCAATTTTCCCTCTTCTAAATATCTATCATAAGCTATATTGCTTTCTTCTGTTCTATTACCATCAAATAACTGGATAACAGAATCAATAGCTTGATTTTGATAGTCTATATTTGGATTAAACTTAAACTTCATGATCTACCTCCCTTTCACACTTATATTGTTTTTAGGTTCAACCTTAAAGATAAGTTAATTTTGTCATCATCAGTTAGTGCAGTATCTAAGCAAACAAATAGTGTTTCTTTTTCCTCATAATCTAACTCTTCTATTATTTCAAATTCTACCTTGTCGTCTAAAACAACATAAAAATAGTTCCCATTTTCGATAACCTTATAAACAGTGTTTTGTTCTAAATTTTTTTGTTCTATTTTAGAATTTAAACTATAGCCTTCTTTGATGATTATTTCATACAGAACATTTATATCTCTATAATCCTCTACCAAGCTATCTTCAAATAAGTTTAACTGTTCTTTAATTGCTTCAACAGTAGTTTCTCTAGAATCTATTTCTTCCCAAATTTTATAGTTAGACTTGTCTAATTTAAATACTTTAAAACCATCATCAATTGGATTATTATCTCCATAACCATTTATTACTCTTCTTATTCTTTCTTTGGCTATATCAGATATAGTTTCATATCCTTCTTGATAAGCTGGAGAACTTTCATCTGTTGGTTCTGGTAGTTGGACACAAATGAATTTTCTATCTCCACTATCCTCTTTGTTTTGTTCTAACACGGCATGAGCTGTAGTCGCTGATCCTGCAAAGAAATCTAAAATTATATCATCTTTGTTAGAACCAATTTTTATTAATTTAGTTAATAACCCTAATGGTTTAGGAAACTCAATAAAATCAGACAAATCTAATTTTCCTAATTGAACTGTTCCCTTTTCATTAATGACAGATTTTTCTGTCCAAATAGTTTTTGGTTTATATGTTGTTTTTCTATATTTTTCATGAATTCTAAATTCACCATTTTCTTTTTTCTTAGCTATGACATCGCTTTTATGAGTATCAGAATTAATATTTTCTAATAATAATTTTTTGCTCCATCTCCAACAGCTTTCTTCTCCTTTTGAATTTAAGGGTAAAACTTCAACATTGTAATGCTCATCTTGTGTTAGAGAAATTGGGGAGAATCCATCTTTATCAACAATATCAGGTCTTACATATATAGGATAAAAAAGATTAGGACGATTAAATCTGCCAAATTTAGGATTCCTATTTCTTAACCCTCTTATATTAAATCTACTAATATCATCTTCATAGTTCAAATCATCTTTATCTCCTTTTTTTTCTAATTCATTAAATTCAGCCTCAGTATTTTTAGTATATACTAATATATATTCATGGGTTTTAGAGATTTGTTTATAGGTTTGTCCTCTTTTATTAGATTGAACAATTATTTTAGTGAAAAAATTATCTTCACCAAATATTTCATCACATATTTTTTTTAAATTGTCACCCTCATTATCGTCAATAGAAATAAAAATAACCCCATCTTTTTTTAAAAGATTTCTAGCTAAAAACAATCTGGGGTACATCATATTTAACCAATCAGAATGAAATCTTCCATTAGATTCTGTATTAGTGGTTAATTTATCACCATTTTCATCTAATTGACCGGTTTTCTTTAAATAGTTTTTTATATTATCTTTGTAATTATCTTTGTAAACAAAATCATTGCCAGTATTATATGGCGGATCAATATAAATCATCTTTACTTTGCTATGATAAGATTTCTGTAACAACTTTAATACTTCTAAATTATCTCCTTCAATAAACAGGTTGTCACTATCATCAAAATCAATAGATTCTTCTTTATCAGGAATTAAAGTTCCATTACTAGGATACTGTATGTTTTTTACAGCGTCTTTTTTACCAGCCCAACTAAAGCGGTATTGTTCGTTACCAGTAGATACTTCTTCGCCTAAAATAATCTTGAGCTTATTAAAATCAATTTTTTCTTTGACTTCTTTTTCTCCTTTTTCTTTTTCTGTTAAATCTTCAGTAAATACTTCTGGAAAAATATTTTTTAGCTTTTTTTTACGTTCTTCGGTTATGTTTAAAGATTCTTTTTTAA
>JAIPEX010000135.1 GCA_021736945.1 Halanaerobiales bacterium
TCTGCTGATTTTTCTTGGCAGTTTTTAAATCATTATTTTTTACTGCACTGTAAATAACTTTAAACAGTTCCGGCATTAGATTATAAAAGGAACCAATTATTCCATCAGCACCATTTACAAGTCCCGAAAGAGCCATCTCATCACTACCCGAATAAACCATAAAATCTTCACCAATTTCATCCTTTATAGTTGATATTTCATGATGAGAGGTAGCTGTATATTTAATACCTCTAACATTTTCAATTAAAGAAAGTTCTTTAATACTTTCATATCCCATCATACCCGCTAAATGAATATTATATATAATCATAGGCAGGGGAGTTGCTTCCGCGATATCTTTATAATATTTATAAATATGTTCTTTTTGAAATTCCCAATAAAAAGGAGGTACTGCCGATACGGCATCAGCCCCTTTTTGATGGGCATGTTGAGCTAATTCAATCGAATTTTTAGTCCCAATTGCGCCTACGTGAACTATGATGGGAACTTTACCATCCGTTTCATCTATAACGATCTCAACAACTTTTTTCCGTTCTGATAAAGACATTAAAAAACCTTCACCTGTACTACCTGTTAAATATAGGCCGTTCACACCTTTATCAATTAGATAACTAACTAGTCCGCGCATATTTTTTTCATCCAATAATTCATCTTTATCAAAAACTGTCATTAAAGCGGGAATGACTCCCTTAATTTCATTAAGCTCAAAATTCCTCATTTTTACTCCTCCAATACTTTTTAAACTTTCCTAATCCATTAAATGACAGGCAGCGTAATGTTCTTTTCCATCGATAATATATTTTTTCAATTCTGGTACCACTTTACTACATTTTGATATTCGTTTGTGACAGCGGGGGTGAAAAGGGCAGCCCGAGGGTGGGTCTATCGGAGAAGGAACATTACCTTCCAAAATAATACGATCTGTTTTATGATCTAAATCTGCTACTGGTATAGCTGATAATAATGCTTCTGTATAAGGGTGTAATGTGTTTTTATAAAGATCGTCTGCATCTGCCAATTCCACTATTTTACCTAAATACATTACTGCTATTCTATCACTAATATATTCTACTACACTTAAATCATGGGTAATAAATAAATATGTTAAATTACGTTCTTCTTTTAAATCCTGTAATAACTTTAAAACTTGAGCCTGAATAGATACATCTAAAGCACTTACCGCTTCATCACAAACAATCAATTCTGGTTCTACACTTAAAGCCCTTGCTATACCGACTCTTTGCCTTTGGCCTCCACTAAACTCGTGAGGGTATCTATTCATATATTCACGCCTCAGATTTACCGCTTCTAAAAGATCTCCGATGATTTTTTTCCGTTTTGCTTTTGATTTAACCCCAAATACTTTTAAGGGGTCCTGTAGAGAACCAAAGATAGTAAATGAAGGATTCAGTGATGATTGAGGGTCCTGAAAAACAATCTGCATCCTCTTTCTGGCTTTCATCATTTCTTTATCTGATAACTTATTTAAGTCTTTCTTTTCTCCATCAAAGTTATAGATGACTTCTCCTTCGGTCGGTTTCACCAGTTGAAGGATAGATTTACCTAAAGTGGTTTTCCCACAGCCGCTCTCACCTACTAATCCGAGGGTTTCTCCCTTATATATTTCAATATCAACTCCGTCTACAGCCCTTACATGAGCAACTGTCCTTTTGAAAACACCTTTTTCAACCGGAAAGTATGTCTTTAGATTATTAAGTTTTAACAAAACTTCTTTATTATTCATCTTCTAACACCTTCTCATAATGCCAGCAGTTAACAAAATGTTCACCTTTCACCTTAGTTCTCTCAGGATCTTGATAACATTTTTCGGTCATGTAATCACAGCGGGGATGAAACTGACATCCCTCTGGCCTATTATAAGGATCGGGGGTAGTACCTCTTATTGGTTCCAGATTTTGCTTTTTCCCCTTACCTAATACTGGTATTGATTGCAATAGTGCTTTTGTATAGGGATGGGCTGGGGTTTTTAGTACATCTTCTACCGTACCACTTTCTACGATATTACCCATATACATAACTGCCACATCATCCGCCAATTCAGCTACAACACCCATATCATGGGTTATCATCATAATGGCAGTATCATAGTCTACTTTAAGATCATTCATTAAGTCAAAAATTTGGGCCTGAATAGTTACATCCAAGGCAGTTGTCGGTTCATCCGCAATTAATACCTTGGGATTACAAGCCATCGCCATTGAAATCATAGCCCTCTGTCGCATTCCGCCCGAATATTGGTGTATATACTCATCGACTCTTTGTTCTGGCAGGGGAATACCCATATTATCTAAAAGTTTTATTGCTTTTTTCTTTCTCTCCTGTTTGGATAGGGCAGTATGATAAATTAGGTTTTCCATGATTTGATAACCAACAGTATAAACTGGGTTTAAAGCAGTCATGGGATCCTGAAAGATCATTGCAATATCTTCGCCTCTTAAAGAACGCATTTTTTTACCGTTTTTTTCTAATTGGTCAATCCTTATTTCTTCATCCTTTTTATAATATGTTATTTCACCTTCTTCTATCCTAGACAGCCTAGGTAAAAGCCTCATTATGGAAGTTGCGGTTACGGTTTTACCACAACCGCTTTCTCCCACTAAGCAGAGGGTTCTACCCTTTCTTATCTTAAAAGATACTCCGTTAACCGCTTTATTACATCTTTCATTTGTATAAAAATATGTTTTAAGATTCTCAACAGAAATTATGGTATCATTCTCTATCATTTAAAATCACCTTCTAACCTTGTTGGGCTGGGTCGGTTGAATCTCTTAATCCATCACCTATAAAGTTAATACTTAAAACAAAAACAGATATTACGATCCCTACCGGTAACCAGATCCACCAATTTTCCTGTAATATATTTAAATCCTGTGCTATATTTAAAATATTTCCCCAGGTAGGTATATTAAGTGGTACTCCTAATCCTAAAAAGCTCAGGGCAGTTTCCTGAAGTATAAACATAGCAGTACTTAATGTAATATTCACTAAGATCGGGGCAATCGCATTGGGCAACATATGCTTATATGAGATTATTAAGTCATTGAGTCCAAAGGCGCGTAACGCCTGTACGTATTCTTCCTCGCGAATTGAAAGCATTTGGGATCTCGTCATCCTATAAACAGATCCCCAGCCGGTTAATATGAAAATTATTATTAAATTCCATAAGCTTTGCCCTAAAATTGAAACTAACATCAAAACGAGAATCATTCTGGGAAAAGACATAAAAATTTCTGATATTCTCATGAATGTTTTATCAAGCAAGCCACCCTTATAACCCGCATAACAGCCGATTGTAACACCAATAAAAGCAGCACCCAAGGCACTCCCTAATCCCACTAATATTGAAATCCTGCCTCCATATAAAATGCGAGTAAAGACATCACGTCCCAATTGATCTGTGCCTAATATGTTTGATAAAGAAGGCGCCTTCAATCTATTTAAAACATCTATACTACCTGGATCATAGGGAGAAATAAGGGGGGCAAAAATACTTGCCAACAATATAACCAAAAATGCAATTAATCCAAATACAGCCAGTTTGTTATTGGTAAATTTATTTAATGCTCTACTATATGTTTCTCCTCCTAATAATCCCTCTTCTTCCTTTCTCTTAATTTCATCCATTTTTTTATCTAATTTACTTTTTCTGTTTTTTAGCATAATATCACCTTAATCCAATCTTACTCTGGGATCCAAGAGAGCAGTAAATATATCAACTAATAAGCTGGCAATTAAAACAGCTAAAACACTAAATAAAGCAATCATCATAATCAGTGGTAAGTTCTGACCTTTAACTGCAGATATGAACTCTTTACCAACACCCGGCCATTGAAAGACTTGTTCTATTACAACAGATCCTCCTATTAGCATGGGGAGTCTAAAACCTATTAAAACAACTACTGGGGTTAAAGCCACCCTCAGACCATGGAATAAATTAACTCTCCATTCAGGAATACCTTTACTTCTAGCTGTTCTTATGTATTCTTTATTTAAGGCATCTAACATACTCGAACGGGCATAGCGCATTACCCCTGCAGTCATCGTACTGCCCAGCACAATAGCGGGCATTATTAAATGGGGTAGTCGGTCAAAGAAAGTATCATATCCAGGGAATATCCGTCCTCCCGCCGGCAGCCATTTTAGAGTCAAAGAAAATATTAAAATAGATACAAGGCCAAAGAAAAACCTGGGTATAGAAACTCCTACCATACCAACCACAGTTACAAAATGATCAAATATTGAGCCCCGATAAAGGGCACTTAAGGTTCCTAATACCCCTCCCACAATACTTGAAAATATTAAGGCTGCAATCGACAATTCTAAAGTCGCACCCAAGCGGTCAAATACTATTTTCGAAATCGGTACACCACTCGTCAAGCTATAACCGAAATCACCTTTTAAAACCCCTCCCAGCCATTTAAAATACCTGACTATAAAGGGATCATTTAAACCCAATGATTCTCTTAGCTCTTCTAATCTTTCCGGTGATATATTTGCTATAACATCCGGACTTACTAAATAAGAAACGGCATCTCCGGGTGTCAATTCTAATCCACCATAAATTAAAAAAGTGATTATTAAAAGCATCGGTATCAATATTAAAATTCTTCTTATTATATAAGATAACAAAGATATCACTTCCTTATAGATGTAAAAAATAAAAAAATAAAACAAAAGTCCTTAAAATTTTTTATAATAGTAAAAATAGAGCCTAAGACATATAAAACTAACCTATAATACTTAGGCTCTATTTTATATAGCTAAATACTTATCCTGTTATTTATTCTATTCTTTAGGGAATTTATTTACATAGAATAAACGGGTATATCTAATATCAACAGGATGTACTTCCATATGGTCCATCTTTTCTACTGATTTTGCATCAGTTACACTCTTACTGTATGCATAATCAACAATACCAGCGTCTGCATTAATAACTATATTAGGATCACTTTCTCCACTGGGATACAATTGAATTTTTTCAATATTGCCTGTACCTTCATCCCAATAATCTTCAAAACGGGTAAATGTAGCATAATCATTCATACTTACTTCATCAATTTCAAACGGACCAGAACCAACAGGTGACTGCCAGTAAGCAGCTCTTTGAGCTTGAACTGGATCAGTATCTTCTAACAAATGTTTTGGTAATGGTGGCCATTGTGAGAAAGTAAGCAGAGCATTTGGATCTAATTCAGCAAATTCAAAAGTTATCTTGTTTCCATCTATCATTATACCAGACATATGGTCTGCTTCTCCGTCTGCATATTCTTGATACCCTTTGATTGACTTATAAGTGTTGGCTGCTACTGCATTTAACTGAGGAACTTTAACAGAATATTCAACTGTAAAGCGAACATCTTCCGGAGTAAGAGGTTCACCGTCATGCCAGGTGAGTCCATCTCTTAAAACGAATTCTATTTTCATACCATCTTCACTTACATTATATTCAGAGGCTAGTTGTCCTTTTTTAGGAGTTAAGTTTTTATCAGCTACGATCAAACGATCAAATAGGATCTTTTGGGGCATATATGAACCAGGATTAACAAATGTTGTTTCAAAGAACTCTACCGGACCAGAATTAGAATATAAAACTCTTTCTCCATTATCATCTTCTTCTACATCCCAATCAATTATTCTCCAGTCATAAGTGAACTGTTCATTACCATAAGGGATACCTTTACGGTCTACACGGTTGCTTTCATAAATAAATACTTGTTGGTAATAGAGTGGAATTGCAAATAAATTTTC
>JAIPEX010000136.1 GCA_021736945.1 Halanaerobiales bacterium
TTAGATATTCTGGCCCCTGGCCTCCTTATAATTTTGTTAATATAGAACTGAAAATAAAGTAGGGGGAAATGTAGATGGGACTTTTAAGTTTATTAACTATGCCGATAACCGGTCCTGTAAAAGGCTTTATGTTCATAATAAAACAGATTCATCAATATGTTGAAAAAGAACTTTATGATGAGTCTAGATTACAGAAGAAATTATTACAGCTGCGAATGAATTATGAAAGAGGGAATATTGAAGAAAAGGAATATAAAGAATCTGAGGCAAAAATATTAAATAGAATTAAAATAGCCCGGAAACGTCAAAAAGAAATTCTAAAAGAAGCTGAAGGTCAAATGGAAAATTTGAACAAAGGACAAATGAGTTCTCTGGGAGGACTGCAGGTCAAGTTAAGAGAGGATGAAGAAAATGAAGGAGAATAATATGAAAAAAGAAGGAAACGGAATTTATCTTTACTGTATATCTGATTCAAAACTAGAACTGAATAAAATTGCTGATAAAGACCCTTCATTTTTCTGGATTAATTATAACAATTTAAATGTTTTGGCCAAAGAAGTATCACTGACTGAGTTTGAGGGACATATCTCAGAAGATGATGTGGATTTTGAATGGTTAAAACAGAAAACTAAAAATCATGAAGCTATTTTGGAAAAAATCATGGAAGAAATTAATATTTTACCTGCTTCCTTTGGAACAGTACTGAAAGAAGTTAAAGATTGTAAAAGACTCCTTAAAAACAATTACGAAATTTTTAGGGATTCTTTAAATAAAATCGAGGATAAAAAAGAATGGAAACTGAAAATCACAGTAGATATAGATATTCTTGAAGAAAAGATATATTCTGATAATAAAGAAGTAAAGAATCTGGAGGAAAAGATCAAAAAGAAATCTTCCGGTACAGCTTATATGCTGAAGAAAAAATTAAATAATTTAATTGAAGAAAAAAAGAAGGAACATTTAAGCCGGATTACAAATGATGTTGAAAAAGAAATAGAAGATATTATAGAAGACAGTGTTACCAGTGAAGAAAGTAAATTAAAAAAAAATAAAGAGAAAAGGGAAGTAATTTTTAATAGAAATTATTTAATTTCACAGAAAAAAGAGGAAAAATTTATTGAATTATTGGAGAATATTGATGAAAAGTACCGGAATAAAGGTTTTGAAATGAAGTTGATTGGGCCCTGGCCTGTTTACAGTTTTGTACCTAATATAGAAACCGGAGGGTAATGATATGACTTTTGAAAATGAAAAACTTTCTAATGAAAAAATAACCCTTTTAGATCTTGTAGATAGAATTCTTGATAAAGGCGTAATTTTAAAAGGGGATATTACCATTTCGGTGGCAGATGTGGATTTAATATATCTAGGGCTTAAAGTGTTTCTGGCCTCAGTGGATAAAGCTGAAGAATTGAGAGAACATCAGTGGGAGAAGATGAAGCAGGGTGACTATTAGATGAAAAAAATATATGCTTATGCTATTTGTAATTTAAAAGAAGAACAGGGTAAAACAAAAACTGTTTTTAAAGTCAACCAGCACAAAATTATTAGTATCCCCTTTAAAAAAATTGCTTTAATGGGTGAGAATATTGAAAAAAGTAATATAGAAATCGGAATAGAAAATTTGTTTACCCATGAAAAAATTGTAGAAAAAATATGGGAGAAAACTTCTATTTTACCTGTTCAGTTTGGGACCATATTAAAGAACAAAAAAGCAGTTAAGAATATTTTGCAAGAATATTACTCTCAATTTAGAAATAAACTTCAGGAATTAGCAAACAAAACAGAACTAGGGGTAAAAATATTTATTCCTAAAAAGGAAAATACGAATACTAACACAACTCACAATATCTTTGAAAAAAAATCTAAAAATAATGAGGAAAATAAAGGAACAGAAAATCACACTTATTCTTTATTCTCACAAACTCACAATAAATTATTGAAGATATCTATTAAAGGTAAATATACTGTGGACCAGGATGAAGAACACCTGATATATGATGGTTCTTATCTTATACCTGAAGCAAATATTACTTCATTTAAAGAAGTTATAAAAAAGATTGATACTAAATTTCCAGAGTTTCAATTTTCTCTTACCGGACCCTGGCCCCCTTATAATTTTTGTAAATTAGAAAGTAAACCTTTTAGAAAGAAAGGGGGGGGTTAATAAGCAATTGGAATTATTAACTGTAAAAGAAGTGGCAAAAAAGCTCAAAATGTCAGAAGTAACTATTAGAAGATGGATTAAAAATGGGAAATTAAAAGCTAACTGCAATTCGTTTTTTTGATTTATTTAATGTTAAATAATAACAACACTTTAAAATAAAGTAAATCTTTCAGTTTATTTCATTATTCTGGTTTTTTCATATTTAACCTATAACTTAAAATATAGCTGTTATCTGTTAATTATTTCTAAAAAATGGAAATGCCAGGTCTGTTTGTCCCTTTTCTAGTTATGGTTTTTTTTAAAAATAATTTTTTGATACTACCCTGTAGTTTTTTTAAATCATATCCAATATTTCCTTTAAATCTTTTCTTATCTTCTCACTACAGGAAACATATATATCTAAAAACTCTGGAAAAGAAAACATACCAAAATAATTATCAGTATATATTATTATTTTCTTAGGTTTATCTTCCGGTTCATATTTTTTGAGTATTGTGGGTAAAGATTTATGAGCATATTCACTGCCGGCTTCGGTATTTTTATACAATTGATAGAACATGTAACCCATTAAAAGCATGACTATATGGAATACAATATGATCATATTTAGTGCTTTTAAATTCTTCTAATTGCCAGAATTCCTTTAACTGACGGAAATCTTCTTCAATTTCAGGTCTTAGTTCATAGGTTTTTATTACCTGGCGGGCAGTTTCATCTAAATTGGTAGTTACAAACACAAAATATTCATCATCTTTTTTATCATAGACTACACAGGTATTTAGTTTTACATCTTGATCAGGATTATCACTTTTCCAGAAGTCACTCACTTTTGAAACTGAGGTAACTATCTGATTTTTTCTTTGAGGATGTTTATTCCAGTCTTTTTCCTCTTTATTTTTAGCTATACTTACAGCTTCTTTATATATCTTCATGTTTTTTCTGACAGGGATATAGGTATCTACCTCCCGCTCTGTTTTTAATTTATTCATTATTTCCCGGGATAGAAAGCCTTTATCGTTAATTATTTTATCACCGGGTTTCAAAGCTGGAGAATTTAATAAAATATCTTTACTTAAGTTAAGGTCGTGGGTCTTCATAGTCCCTATTTCTATTTCTTCCATGACACCTTCAGTATCTATAAGACCTCTAAGGGAAGCAATTTTATAACCCCGGCGTAAATCACCGTCATCATTGATAACAGTTGAGTTTTCATAATTATCATTATCCACATTAACATCTACTTTAGTGCAGTCAAGAATGTGAAGAGCCGGGTCATAATTAAGGTCTTCCAGGGTAACTTGAGCATAATTATTATAGAAATTTACAAAATCCTGGGCCTGATAGTGGTTTATCAAATTTCTAATGCCACCACAGGAAATTAATCCCTTTTTATTATCTCTATCAGTACTATATAAATTCCAGCCTAATTTGGCTAAAGTATCGCAATCAGTTATAGCAAAAGGAATATCAAATAGACTGGTCATCTGCTTCATTTTAGCTGTTAAAGATAAAGTGATTATAATATTTAAAGGAATGGTAGAGTTTTTAGAAGCTCTTTTATCTTCCAGTACCTCATCAAAAGTATAAATTAGGTTCATATTTGCCATTTCCAGAATTATGTCATCAATAAAATTAGGATAAGAGATGTCAGCAGCGTCAATATTACCTTCTTCAATAGCTTTTATTACTTCCTGTTTATTCATTTTACAGGCCTTAAACATAAGAGACTCCTCCTTTTTAATCTATTTCTGAGTCTCTTATATCATATCTGTAAACAGTTGGCCAGGAGAATTAATTTATATTAACTCTTTAATAATCTTAAATACTTGATTTAAATGACTTATACTCTCTTATTCGGAGTTGTATTTTAAAAAAACGAATTGCAGTTAAAAGCTATTAAAATTGGAAAAAGTTATAGAATAAAAAAAGAGGATTTTAAAGATTTTGTGGACTCTTCTCCCGGGTTTCCACTTGATGAAAATGAAAAAAGGGAAGGAGAAAAATAAAATGAGTAACAAAGTTCTTTACAAAAGTGATTCTATGGAAAATGTTTCTGGGGAAATTGAAGATTTAACGAAGGAAAATATAGAACAAAAAAAGGAACAAAATAGTATTGATGCCAATCCGGAAAATGTAGAACAGGGATTGGCCAAACTTGTTTTAACTTTAATTAAATTAATTAAGCGTTTACTGGAAGAACAGGGAGTAAAAAGAATGGAATCCGGGAGTTTGTCCGAACAACAGATAGAGGATTTAGGTGAAACCTTTTATAAATTAGATAATAAGTTGGAAGAGTTAAAAGAAGAATTTAAGTTAGAGGATGAAGATCTAAATTTAAATTTAGGTCCCCTGGGAGATTTAATGTAGAATTATAGAAAGGAAGGAGGTTTATAAATGAGACAGGATTCAATAACTCAGAGTACAAATTCCTCTACTTTGGCTGAAATATTAGAACAGATATTGGATAAAGGAGTTGTCATAGCCGGGGATATTAGTATTTCTTTAGCAGATGTAGAATTGTTGAGGATTAAAATAAGATTATTGGTTGCTTCAGTAGATAAAGCTAAAGAAATGGGTATTGACTGGTGGGAAACAGATCCCTATCTCAATTCTAAAGCCAAAGAATTAGAGGAAGAAAATCAAAAACTTCGAGAACAATTAAATAAAAAAAATGAAAATAATTAATATTAGATCCCCCAATTCCCGGGGAGCTAGAAAAAACACGCCTATAAAAAGAAAAGTAAAAGAGAAGAGGAAAAATGGCATCCATAAAGACAAAAGATATAGATATACCTGAAGAAATCGTGAACAACTGGCAAAAAATTGTAGATAAATTATTAATCGAGACGGCCGAATTACTTCTTTCCTGTGTCACAAAAGAAGATTTTGTGGCCCGCTGGGGTGGGGATGAATTTATAATTTTACTTCCTCAGACCCAAGAAAAAGAGGCAAAGAAGATATGTCGTAATATAACAGTAAAGTGTAAGGAAACTAAGGTAAATGAAATCAGCCTGTCTTTAGGAATAGGTACTGCCACCAAAAAAGAACCTAAACTAGATATATATAAAATACTACATAGAGCAGAGGATAAAGTGTTGATAGACAAACTGACTAAAAAAAGAAGTTCGAAAAATAAGCTGTTACAAAACATGCTGAAAACTTTAGGAGCTAAAAGTTATGAAACAAAAGAACATGCTGAAAGAATGCGTCGTTTAAGTTTAAAACTGGGGGAAAAAATTGAATTAAGCAAAAAACAGCTAACTTATTTATCTTTACTTGCTAGCCTTCACGATATTGGAAAAATAAATATTGCCGAAAAAACTCTTAAAAAACCTTCTGCTCTCTCTACTCAGGAATGGGAAACAATAAAAGAACACCCCGCCAAAGGGTTTGCTATTGCCCAATCTATTAAAGAATTTGCTCCTGTAGCTAATTGTATTCTTGCCTATCATGAACGCTGGGATGGAGATGGTTATCCTCGGGGACTTAAAGAAGAAATACCCTTGCTGGCCCGTATTATTACTATAATAGATGCTTATGATGTTATGACAAATGACAGGCCCTATAAAGAACCGATGAGTAAAAAAGA
>JAIPEX010000024.1 GCA_021736945.1 Halanaerobiales bacterium
TTAATCCCCACATAGGCAGGAAAGTCTTTTTCATCTACAAATATATTATTTTTCACGATTAATGAAATATTTACTGCTGAACTACCAAAAAATTTTATTATTAAGGATATTTATTTGGACTTTCTGGGGATTAACCAAATTATTAACTTTATTTCCAATGTTTCAAAATTAGTAATCTTCTTTAAAATTTAATTTATATGATATTATTTAATTAAAGAAAGGAGGTGTGCTTAATGGCCGAAAACCTAAAAATTCATTGTCCTAATTGTAATAAAATAACAAATACAGGAATAAGTATGGATGAAAATTCTTTTAAAAATAGTACTTTAAATAATAATTCAACTAATTGCGATACATGTGGTGAAATAGTTAATTGGAATAAAGAAGATGTCAAAAATTTCAACTAAAATAATTCAATATTAATTTTATTTCACCACCGAACAATGTTTGATTGTGATTTTTTTATTAAATCTATTATAAAAAATAAAATTAATTATAATTCATCTGATAACCTTTCACTTCTTCTTTAGTAGTCAAGGTGCTAATCTCACTTTCCATGGTTTCTGACTGGCTTCTAATACTCTGCCTTTCATCTAAAACATCTTGCGGTATACTTTCACCTGTTTCCTGTTTTCTAACAACATACCAATCCGTTTCTGAAAGCAAGTTATGAGCCTGTTTTTGACTTGTTCAATTTTATTATTCTTAACTTACTTCAATGTAGACATTTCAGCACAACTAATTTTTTGCCTTTTTAAACCATTTGGCATTATTACTTAATCATATTCTCGTTATTTTCTACAAATTTATTAGGTTTGTTATAAAATTTACTGACTGTATATTCTCTTCATTAGACAACATAAATAAAATACTTAAAAATTCAAAATAGACACCAAACATCGCCATTTAGTGTCTAGAGAAATTAAAAAAGCCCCTCCTTTGCAGAAGGGACTTGATTACTGTCATAATAATGGCGGAGAGACGGGGACTCGAACCCCGACACCTTTCGGCTTCACCGGATTTCAAGTCCGGCTCCTTAGCCAATTCGGACATCTCTCCATTTTTGGCACATCTTAAATTTTACTATAATATTACTGTGATGTCAAGGTATATGTGGAATTCATTTATATTTTTTTACTTTATTACATCCATACCCATATATGGTCTTAGTACTTCTGGTACTGTTACGGTACCATCTTCATTTTGATAATTTTCTAAAATAGCTGCTACAGTTCTCCCTACAGCTAAACCAGAACCATTTAAGGTATGAACATATCTGGTGCTAGCATCAGGTTCAGGTCTATATCTAATTCCAGCTCTTCTAGCTTGAAAATCTTCAAAATTACTGCAGCTAGAAATTTCACGATATGTCTCATAAGCTGGCATCCATACTTCAAGATCATAAGTTTTAGCAGAAGAGAAAGTTAAATCGCCTGTACAAAGAGTTGCTTTTCTATATGGCAGCTCTAATTTCTGAAGTATTTCTTCAGCATCTGCTGTTATCTTTTCAAGTTCTTCATAAGAAGTTTCAGGTTCAACAAACTTAACCATTTCAACTTTATTAAACTGATGTTGTCTGATAATACCCCTTGTATCTCTACCATGTGCACCTGCTTCAGCTCTAAAACAAGCACTATAGGCAGTATGATAAATAGGTAACTCTTCTTTATCTAATATTTCTTCTCTATACATGTTAGTTACAGGTACTTCTGCTGTAGGAATTAGATAATATGGTAATCCTTCTAATTTAAACATATCTTCTTCAAACTTTGGAAGCTGCCCGGTTCCGGTCATACTCTCTGCATTAGCTATAAATGGCGGAAAAACTTCAGTATAGTCGTGATTTTTTGTGTGTACATCGATAAAGAAGTTGATTAAACTTCTTTCAAGTCTAGCACCCGCATTTTTCATAAATGTAAAACGAGATCCTGTTACCTTACTTCCTTTTTCAAAATCTAATATATCAAGATCTTCACCTATATCCCAGTGGGCTTTATATTCAAAATCAAACTCTCTTGGTTCTCCCCATTTTTTTACTATCCGGTTATCTTCTTCATCATTACCTACAGGTACTGATACATGAGGGATGTTAGGAATTTTTAACAAAATCTGGTCTAACTCATTTTCAACTTCTTCTAATTTTTTATCATATTCTTTTATCTTATCAGAAACTTCCTGCATCTCTTTAATTATATGGCTGGCATCTTTACCTTCTCTTTTTAGTTCACCAATTTTATCAGAGTTTACATTTCTTTTATGACGTAACTTTTCATTTTCATATAATAAGTCTCTTCTTTTTTCTTCTAACTCCTCAAACCTATCAAGCGGACTTTCCATCTGTCTGTTTTTCAAAGCCTTTTCGACTTTCTCAATATTTTCTCTTATAAACTTACGATCTAACATTTTTTATTCCTCCCTACAATTAATTTTAATAACAAAAATCTATATAAAAATAAAAAATACCCTCATTCCCTGAAACTAGGGACGAGAGTATGATACCCGTGGTGCCACCCTTATTAACCATTATGGTCCACTCATTAGGATAACGGTCTATACCGAGCAGAGTTACTTATGTTCGCCCTGCCTATCATGGGCGGATTCAATTATATTTCCTGTTAATTTCCAGCAACCATTAACTTCCTATAAAAGAAATACAATTTACTATTCCCAATCAACTATTTATTATGATTATATTTTTTATAATTATATTACATATTCATTATAAATTCAATATACAATTGGAAATAATTTTAAAATTTAGATTGCATAAAGATGTTTTCAACTTCTTTTTCCAATTCAGATGTGATTTTTTCATAGAAATGTTGTATAATAGTATCCATAAGAAGACTCCCCTTTCTTTGTTTTTGTCGCTAAAAACATTTTATCAAAAAGGGAGTCTTCTTTCTATTTTTTTATCACATTTCTCCAAAACTTATTTTACACTAAGTGTCAAGGCTGCGTGCATTTAATTATACAATTTAGCTATTTCACTTTAGAACTGGGATTATAAATTATCTTTAATTTGCTCTAGGTTCTCTATAATATTATAAATTGTTATTTCAATTCTATGAAAATATCACATTATATGTTCTGCTTTCCTATAGTTAACTTATTATTTTTATTGGTAAGATGAAATTAAAAACTATTCTGAAGTTCAACATAACAATAATCTTTATTATCTAAACTCCCATATTCAGTACCTTTTTTTCCTGCAAAAATATATCCTCCTAATGTAAGAGATACATTATCTCTTATATCCATTACATAAGTTGGATTAATAATATAATCTTCATCTTCTAAATTATATACTGCTTTCAACCCTAATTTTTTAAAATTAGTTATATTATATTCAGTACTTAAAATTATTTTTTGTGCTGTATTTATATCTCCTTCTTTTTGACGATAGTATTGAGTATTTACATATATTTTATCTGTAAAATTCTTATCAACACCAAGTATAAACTTATAATAGGGCTCTTTATACTTGATTTCTTCTATAGGCTTAAAGTAAGCTCCTTCTCCTCGCATAACAAAACTACCAAAGTCCCTTGCAAAATCCCCTCCAATAGAATTTACGCGATAAAATTTAAATTCCCCTATATTAGATATATATGGTTCTTTGCTGTAACCCCTAAAATAACTGAAAGAAAAATCCATTTTAGTTCCCCATTTGGAAGCTTTAATTCCAAACTCCGAATTTTCTATACTATTTTCCGGCATTACCACTTTATTTGGTAGTAAAAATGACCAACGATCATCAGCTTCACCAAAATTAGGAGCAGTAAAGTTTGGAGCCCACACTAAATCAAAAATCCAGTTTTGATTATAATGTTTTGCTCTTAACGCCGAAACTGCAATTTTATTATCATCTCGAAAAGAACGGGTTAAATCTTCGGGGTTAAAATTATTCGTGGGATTAACTCCATCAGCCTTGCCCCAGTTTATTATCTGTTTACCAATTTTTAAATCAGTTTTAGATAAATATAATTCTGTATAAACTTCCTTTAAACTTATTTTATTTCCATTTTTGTCAGAAATTTGCACAATAGCTTTTGCTAATCCAGAATGAGAAGAATAATACTCTAAATCTAATTTTAGGTTGTTACTCAGTCGCGGAATTTCATGATTTTTTATGCTAATCTCTAATCTTGATTCTATTTGCCCTTCTAGATTTAAACCTTCAGCTCCGACAAAAGAAGCAAAACTAGTTATTAACATTATTATTAAAAAAATGATTAACAGTTTAAGTTTCAAAACTTACCCCTCCTGAATAATGATGTGATTTTTTTTACAGCCGGTTATTATTTTTGTATTAAACCGTCTGTATGAGTTAGATTTTATAATGGTCTAGTCAACTGTCTAACGGAAAATTGATCTGCAGATATTCCAGTATTTATTTCAAAATCATCATATTCAATTATTGTTTTAGAACCTTCTTTTTCGTTTTGCATCACCATCCGTGTAACCAACCATTCCCCCTCCTTTATTTGTTTAAATTCTGAATTGATCAATTTTTTTATTTTTTTGCCTCTTTCATTGAAGTAAATCGATTTTACCATGACAAATCTTTCTTTACTAAAGTAAGATTTTCTTTTAGCAAACCCTACGTTATCTTTAATTTCTTTTGAAACAGGAATAGATTCTACCACATAAACATCTTCTCCATCTATTTTCTCATTACCTATTAATTTATGATTATAATCACTCAGGGTAAAGGAAAGATCTTCATAAGTGAAATCGGAACTCATAAAATTACCACCACGTTCTTCAGATGAAATCCTTCTGGGCTTGCCCATTGCCGGTAAATAAAGATAAGTTTTATCAGCCCCATCAGTATTTTCAACAGTTAAAAAACCTGTGCCTCTTACATCAGCAGGCTCCAAAAAACGCATCATAGTCATTTCTACTCCGTTTTCTTTGTTAAGGGTCTTCGTTTTTAGTTTTCTCACTCTCTTTCTTACTGACTGCCTAATAATTGTCATTTTCATTTCGGCCTTGAAATCATTAACTGTATCTAAAGTTTGTGCTCTATCAAAAATTTTTCTACCATTAAGTTCAGCCGCTAAAACTTGCCCAAAAGCATACATCGTAAATAATAAAAATGTAATTAGTAAAATATTAATTTTGGTTCTCTTCATTATAATTCCTCCCCTTTATTTGGTCGTTAGTAATATCTCCCTTTTTTCCAAAAGGTTTAAGAAGCATAATAATAGCTGGAGTCAAAAACATATCCCCAAGTAAGGCAATAAAAATTCCTACTACTGAAAGCACTGCTACATCAGCAAAAGCCTGCATTTTAGATATACTGAATATCCCATAGCCTAATATCAAAATAACTGATGTAAACACTAAAGCTCTACCTATCTTTTTAAAAGTCTCCTCGTTGGCTTCAAAATATGAACTGGTTTTAAGATATTCTTCTTTAAAATGCACAAAATAATGTACTGTGTCATCTACTGCTATACCAATTATCATCGGAGCTACTATTAAAGTAAAAAAGTTTAATGGAATTCCAAACATACCCATTACTCCTGTTATAGATAAAATTGGTATTGCATTAGGTAGCATAGAGATGAGACCCAATTTAACTGACTTAAGAATAATCATCATTATTATTGTAACTACTATTACAGCTGCTAAAATAGATTTTATCTGTCCCTGTGAAATTCGCTCCATCATCTTCAACATAATTGGCATATTACCAACTATAGTTACCTTAGTACCTTTTGGAAAATTTTCTTTAGTAAATTTCTTTATCTCAGAAAATCGAGTTTTCAGTCTTGGGTTCAAATCATTTACTTGAACTGACATCCTTGCCATATCATAATTGAAAGTAGTCCAATCTTCTATACCTTCTCCCCCAGCCATTTCATATAACAAAAGATACTGAGAAATTAATCTGTCTGAGTCAGGTATTTTATAATATTCTTCTTGGTTATTATGCATTGTCTTATTAATTTGTTTGATTAAATCTACCATTGAATCAACCTGGGCTGTACTTTCCCATTTAGATATTTCCACTGATAAATTATTTACTTGTTTTAAGAATTTACTCTTTTTAGCCATCTCTTCATCAGATAATTCAATCATTATTTCATAAGAATAAGGTGCACCTAATTTTTGAGTAATATAATTTGTATCGTTTACTACTTTTACTTCTTCACCAATTAGTTCCATAGTGTCTGGATTAACCATCATATTAAAAGAAAATCCAATCAATACAATTACCATGATTACTGTTATAGCAGTTATCAATTTAACATTGCTAGCTATAAAATCTGCCCACCTACTCATTTTCCTTTGAAAGCCTTTTTTATTTCGAACTTTACTATCTTCTTTATAATTAGTTACTGGTTTATCCTTACCGATAGAAAAAATAATCGGAGTAATAATCATCACCAGTAAATAAGCTATTATAACACCTATTACACAACTTATACCTACTATCTGTAAAGGAGGCATCTTCAATAATAGAAAAGTGGAAAATCCTAAAGCAGTAGTAATAGAAGTAATAAATATCGGCCAGGCTGCTTCTTGATAAGCATATTTGACTGCTTCTATTCGAGAACCTTGATTATTAAAAGAGAATAAAAAGTGATTAATTACATGTATAGAATAACTTACTGAAATTACTAAAATAAGCGGTGGTATAATAATAACTAATATGGAGAGTTCAATATTTGCCCAACCTAATATTCCGAATAATATTATCATTGTAAGTAATATAACAAGAACAGTGCTTAAAATAGCCCTGAAATTTCTAAACAAAATAAACATTAAAACTATAGCCGCAATCAAAGCAATTAATCCAAAAGTTCTTGCCTCTTCAGAAGCTACAACATCAGGTTCATAACTAATTATCGGTGTGCCGGTAACATATGTATCTATATTTTCTGTTTGATGCTTTTCCATTATCCCTTTCAGAGCAGGAGCTATTAATTTTTGCGGATCAAGAACTTTATTTAACCCTTTATTTGTATTTTGATCATAGTATATATCAGATTTCATTAATCTTTTTTCGGCAGGCCATTTCTCCTGTTGAATAGGAGTAAAATTCTTTGGAACCTCAGCAAAAATATGATCTGGTAATTTTTCAATGTTAATAATAATACCAGTACTTTTGGCATCTTTTGTGATTATACTTCCTACATAAGACTTTTGGCCTAATGCTTTTTCCTTTATTTGCTTTAATTTCTTTTCACTTTTAGGAATCTTATTACCTATTAATTTTGTTACTTTAAGATTGCCATTATTCGCTTCCATATAATCTACATTTGTTATGGAAGTTACTTCTTCTACAAATGGTAACCTTTTTTCAATATCTTCAGTCAAGTTCTGGATATAACTTAATGATTTATAGCTAAATATATTATCACTTTCAATCATTATAAATACATAATCTTCATTACCAAAGATTTCTTTAAACCTATCATACTTTTGAATGGTGGGACTATCTTTTGGGAAAAATGCTTCATCACTACTGTTTAAACGTAAATTTTGTGCCCCAAGTAATGCAACAAAAGTCAAGATAATTAAGAATATAAGGACTATGACCTTATGTTTAACAAACTTCATTCCCAGAGAAGTAAAAAAATTTTTTAACTTTTGACTCATGGTTATCCCTCCTTATTAATTTTTGCTATTCATTTGATAAATATATTTTATATAGAACGTTCTATCTATAAATGGTAAAAAAATTACACCTCCCAGATTTGTTCTTTCATTATTTTTTCATTAATCTCAGTCATTACCTCAATAAAGATCTTATTTACCTTTTCTTCTTCCATATTGTATTGTTTACACCATTCTTCAGCAAATACTTGGTATCCTAAACGTGGTAATGCCATTATGAGAAAAGTTTTAAACAGATATTCAGCTTGATTTTCCTTAACTAACTTCTTAACATTATTTCCATATAAATCCAGTAACACGGTGAAGTTTTCTTCCCATAGTTTAAATACAGGAAAATCATCTTTTCTTTTTAGGGATTCCATTAAAATTATTTTGGTTAACTTTTTATTATTAAAAAAGTTGATTGCTTCTCGATTTGCTTTTTTATGTTTTTGTTGGGTTGGTTTGGAAAAATAATCTTCTCCTTTTTTCCTTTTAAAATCTTTAATCTCTTTTAAGTAATTATCTATCAAGCTATTTAAAATGTCATCTTTATTTTCAAAATGATAATATATAACTGAAGTAGCAATTCCTACCTTTTCAGCTATTTCTTTAATTCCCGTATTATCGAAGCCTTTTTCAGCAAATAAATTTTTGGCTGCTTCTAAAATTTTATCTTTTGTAGTTGTCATATTTTCATTATTAGTCATTAATTAGTCACCTCTTTTTATTTTATAGAACGTTCTATCTATTGAAAATTATAATATATATTCTATAAAAATGCAAACTGCTACATTTCTTTAAAATATTCATCTTCTAAAATTGACATAACAACCATTGTTATATATCTATTATTATAAAAATACTTGTCACGCAATTTCCCTTCTCTTTTGAAACCATTTCTTTTATATAAAGACTCTACTCTTTGATTTGTACTGAAAAAATCAAGCCAGAGCTTGTGATATCTTAAATCTTCAAATGTATATTCTTTTATCAAATTTAAAAATTCAGTTCCATACCCTTGATTCTTTTTATCAATAACCACTCTTCTTAATTCAATACTTCTATTATTACTTTGCAAACCTGCAATTATTGCATAACCAATTTTATTTCCATTTTCATCTTCAATTATTAAATGATCTGTATCTGGATTATCTATAATTTCTCTATGCTTTTTTTCACTCCATTGAAAAACATTTTTTCTGTTTTCGGGAGAACTTTCCAGTTCTATTACATAATCTAATTCAACGCGGCTTGTATTTCTTACCTTTATTTTTTTAGATTTTTTATTCATATTTTTCCTCCAAAAAAATAATATTTGTTAAATACTTACTATTTTACTCAAGTATTTACCTGTATTATTGTAATAGTGAACAAAAATTAAGAATACAAAAAAATTATAAGGAGTGATTTATAAATGTTAAATCATGGTAATAGAGATTTTAGAGACTTTTTTAATGAAACAAAGAAAGATGTAAAAGGTAATAGAGACTTCAGAGATTTTTTCAATACTAAGAAAAAGTAGGATAATTTATAAAAAAGAGGTGGGCAGAACCCACCTCTCTTTTTTTATGTCTTATTTTTCAATATATATCCTAGGTACCCTTTTTGTAATATCACAGGTGATTTCATAATTTATTGTACCAATTATATCTGCCATCTCAGTAGCAGTTACTTCCTTATCACCTTGAGTACCTATTAAGACTACTTCATCCCCTATTTTAACATTATCTATATGGCTGACATCTACCATGAACTGATCCATACATACTCGTCCTCTGATGGGTGCTCTCTGACCATTAATCAAAACCTCTCCTTTATTTGATAGAAGTCTTGAATAACCATCTGCATACCCCATTGGTATTGTAGCTATTTTTGCTTCTTTCTCTGTAACATAAGTTGCACCATAACTTATTCCAGTCCCAGGAGGTACTTCCTTAAGATAAACTATTTTACCTTTCCAACTTAAGGCAGGTTTTAACTTGAAGTCCTGGTCTACTTCATGGGAAGGTCGCAGTCCATACATCATAATTCCTGGTCTGACCATATTTAAAGCCATCTGAGGAAGATCTATAATTGTAGCACTATTAGCTGCTTGTTTAATGGGGATTTCTATATTTTCTTCTTTAAGTTTATCTATAACCATCTGGAACTTCTCCCACTGGTCATAGGTATATTTTTTATCTTCTTCATCTGCTTTAGCAAAATGAGTCATTAAGCCTTCCACTTCAATATTGTCAAAAGACTTAACATTTTTAATGAATTGTATAGCGTTCTCTGGAAAAACACCGATTCTTCCCATTCCTGTATCTACTTTTACATGTACTTTTTTTACTATCCCTTTTTCTGCTGCTAATCTATCTAACCTTTTTACTGTTTCCATTTTAGAGATAGTTGGTATTAGGTTCCAATCAACTAATAAAGATATTTGTTCGGGCAGTACTTCACCTAAAATTTGGATAGGCAATTTAAAATCTGCCTTTCTTAACTGCCTACCTTCTTCCGGTAAAGCTACAGCCAAACGGTCAGACCCTGCTTCTACAGCTGCTTGGGCTACTTCTAGTACTCCGTGGCCATAAGCATCAGCCTTAACAACTGCCATAATAAGGGTCTCATCTGGTATATTGTTTTTAACCTGGTTAATATTAAATTTTATATTATCCAAGTTTACCTCTACCCAGACCGGTCTTGTAAGTTTATTCTTCTTCATCGTAGTCCCCTCTTAACGTTTTTACTAAGAAAGTTGCTACATCATCTCCATGAGTTCCGCGTCCATAACCGGCATCTAATCCAGCTTTAACAGCCATTTCATTATTTACCTGAGTTCCACCGGCAATTAAAATCACTTTATCTCTAATACCTTTTTCAATACAAAGATCATTAAGTTTCTTCATATTAGTTCTATGAATCTCATTATGAGAAATTATTGTACTTATCAATATAGCATCGGCATTAGTTTCAATTGCAGCATCTACAACTTTAGAAATCGGAACCGAAGTACCGAGATAAGTAACATCAATCCCATATTTTTCAATTCCACCGTGCTTGATATCAATAATTTCTCTCATTCCTACGGAGTGTTCATCTTTACCAACAGTAGCAGCCACTACATTAATAGGATTATCATCAACAAATCCTCTTATCTCATCAAAAGGTAAAGCTTCTTCTTCCTCAGGAATTTCTAAATCATCAATATCAATAGAGAAATCTACTCTTCCCTTAACTTCACATACAGTTCCTTCAGCAGGTTGCATTACTTCTTTATGAATAACTTCAGGATTTTGTAAGTTCATATTTTTAGCAATTTCTAAGGCAGCAAACTCAGCAACTTTTTTACTTTCAGGTAAGAACATTGTTACATTTACCCAGCCATCTCCTAACCACTGAACTTCAGGCTTTAACTTACTTCCTTTTCGATATTCTTTATTTTTCTCTAGTCTTTTTTCTACATTATCTTCAGGGTCTAATTCATCTATAAAATCAATCTTTTCAGGATGGTGAAGAGTACACCCACCGATTAGATCACAAGGTTTTTCTAAATCATCAGGTAAATTGTTTTCTCCAAAATGATCGCAAACAGGGGCCATATAGTCATCATCACGGGGTACAATCGAATCTGCAGCCACTCCACCGTCACGTTCTCTAACTATACCGTCACCATTTCTTTCAGGATATTTACCAGAATCAACAAAAAATCCTTCTGAGACAGCTTTAAAATAACCGCCTACTTCCAGAATTTCTTCCATGAAAAGAACTGCTCTTTCTTTAAGCTCTCTAGACTGTTCTTTTAGATAACCTTCATCTGTTTTAAGTTCAATTAAATCTTTCAATCCATCCATTCCGGCAAAAGCTTGTTTGGCAGTATCAACTGCCTGAACATTATAATGATGCCATGGTACATTTCTGCCTTCATCAGGTGTGATTGTACTTTGTAAATCAGCTGAAGTTAATTCAGAGAGTAATAAATTCAAAGTATGAGTAACCGTTGCTTCTCTAACGGAAGATTCTATATATTTAGTATTCTGTTGAGCTCTAAATTTAAATTCATCAAAAAGATCTCTTAGAGCAATTGCATAAGGTAAGTTCATTCTTATATCTGGAGCTGGTGATGCCACTGGTGGAACAGTAGAAAGTGAAATTTTATCTTTTGGCATGCCAGCTTTTACAGAAAACATAGAATTTATGGCATGTTGAACAAAAAGTTCAGGCATAACTTTCCATGCTTCACGCGCAGTTGCATTTGCATTGTGGGCTCCATCAATTTGCAGCATTCCGGTACTTGACATTATCTTTTTAGCTACAGCTGCATCAACAAATGATCTATACATATTAACATCTCTATAAAGAACATTGTATTGAGGATCCTGATGGGCACCATTAACTCCCTCTTCAGCAAAAAGTACTGCTATTTCAGAACCAGCAACTCCACTTACATATGAATGGAAGTTTATTGGTCTCCCGACTTCGTCTTCAATATAATCTAGGGCTTTACGTGTTGCCCTAATCTGTTTTCTAGTTATTGGTATACCACCCACACCTTCTGGGGTACCTTCAATTAAACCATCGAAATGGCTTTGCCCTGCAGTCCTTATGACCATAATATGATCCGCTCCATGCCAGGCTGCCATCCTCATTCTTCTAATATCATCTTCAAAACGCCCAGAAGCAATCTCGGTTGTAATTACAGGTTCAGGCTGAGGGTCTATATTCCCAAAACTCCTAGATGCAGGTAAGGGAACACTATTTTCTAATCCTTCTGACATCTCCTTGTATTCAAAAGGTCCGATCTCTTGGTTGTCAATCTTTTTCCTCCAGGTCCAGCCTTTACGTCGGGGGCGATAATCTTCTATACCATCCAGAATTTCTTCTATATCAATTTTTTGATCTGGTTTTAATTCCATTATTCTCCACCCCCATTAAATAAGCTTCTTAACTCTTCTTTGTTATACTGTTCATCGCCAATATCTAATCCTACTTCTTTAATATCTCTATCTTCTTTTTGAGCCAATTTATATACTACATGGCCTGCTCCTTTACCTAATAAATCAGCCTTGATAACCTGATTTACTATAGCCTTAGCATCAATACTATTAAAGCCCATTCTCAATAAAACTGATCTTTCTATAGAAGCAGAGGTATGTGTTTTTGATAAGTCAATTAAAGGATCTACAATTTTTTCTGTTAATTCCCAAAATTTTTCTTTTAATTCTTCATCTGATAAATCCTTAAGATGATCACGTCTTTCCTCAAAATCATCTTCTCTCTTAATCGGCATCAGATCACTTCCCTTCCTAAAAACTATTTATTATAATTTAAACTTTTCTTTATTAATTTTAAAGCTGCTTCTGGATATTTTTTACTCATTAATCCCATTGAAGCCATTATATAATCATTATCTACAAGTCCTCTAGCAGATTTTGGTGGCAGCAAAGCTCTTTTATTAAAATCCTTGAGACTATCTAATATCTTTTCACCATCTTCTAATCTTGTTAAAGCTCCACCCGTACCAATAATCCAATTAACTGCTGTTAAGTCTTTTCCTTCTGCTACAGTCTGTCGGCCACTTGGACCATAAAAATTTCTATACTTTCCTGCATGACGTTCGATTGCTGTGAAAGCTGCTTTTTTAGCTAATTGATAAATGTATTCGGTCTCTTCTTTATTTCTTGGAATTGGAGCCAAATCATCTCTTTTTTCCAAATCAGTAGTATCCTCCATTAAATCATAAACGTGTGAAGCGTTTAGATATACCCCTAAATCTCCTTCCACAGTTCTTTTAGCTTCAGGTTCAGGGTTCATCAAAATTTCTCTTACATTTAATGAGTCTTCAGTAACAGAATGAACATCTGTAGTTGCTCCACCAACATCAATTGTAACTAAGTTACCTATGTCTTTTTTTAATAGCTGGGAAGCTTTCATTACAGCACCCGGAGTCGGCATCATATCAATTGAAAGCATTGGTTTTATATTTGACATTCCTGGTGCCCTTACGATATGTTCTGCAAACACATCATGAATAATACTTCTGGTTTCTTCAATATTAAGCCTATCGATTTCCGGGTATACGTTTTCAGCAATAATAATATTTTTACCCTTTTTATTAAAAATCTCTTTGACTTCTTTCTGTAAAACTTTATTACCAGCATAGATAAAAGGTACATCGATATCAAGAGAACTTAATTTTTTAGCATTATTGAGTATAACTTCTTCTTCACCATAATCTACTCCACCTGCTAAAAGAATAATATTGGGTTTAATTTCAAGCACTTCATCCAATTGAGAATCTCTCATATTGCCAGCAGTAACCATTTTTATAACAGCTCCGGCACCTAAGGCAGCTTCTTCCGCTGCTTTAACAGTCATATCCTTAACTAAACCGTGAACTGTCATTTTTAAACCACCGGCAGCACTACTGGTCGCCATAAATTCTTCCCAGTCTAGTTCATCTATCTCTAATTTATCTTTGAGATTAGATATCGCGCCTTCCAACCCAATTGTTACATCACCTTTTAAGACAGAAGTGGGTGCTAAACCCTGACCTATAAATTCAGGGTTAGCACTATTTATTTTATCAAATGCATTTACTAATGTAGTTGTACTACCTATTTCTGCAATTAAAAGATCTATTTTCATCTACTTATCCTCCCACTACAGAAAGGTTGAATTCTTTTTCTAATATATCCTTTGTTTCAGCTTTTGATTTTTTAATTTCATCTGCTAAAAACTGTAAATCGACATCATTAATCTCTTTAACATTAGTCTCTTCAATTACTTTTCTTAAATAAGAATTCTTTAACTTATCAAGATCTACATCTCTAGCCTTAATCTGTGAAGGATGTTCAGGTATTATAACAGATTTACCAGCTTCTTCTTCATCAGGGTTACCATTTCTAACCTCAATACCATTTTCTTTAGCAAAGTTTAACTGAGCCATTGGATGTTTACCGGCCCCAGTGTATTCTGTTTCTTGGACTACAATAATTTGATCTTCATCCATCTCTTGTGCTAAATCAAAGGCTGCTGCTAAAGATGTATTGCCAGCTGGGCCTCTTTCCATACCTTCAATTTGGGCAAGTGCTTCAGTTATATAGAACACTTCTCCTTGTTTTACAGTTACATAATCATCCATATATCTTAAAGCTCGAGCTGCATTGCGTGGAACATCTGCCCGATCTGGCCAGGTCGCAAATGGAACACCAAATCCGGTATGTCCAGTTGTAAATGATTTTCTATTAAAATCATGGTCACTAGCCATATGGAGACCACTAAGATCAACACTAGCAGCAACTATTTTAGTGTCATCAGCTCCTGCTTTTAAAAGACCGCGGGCAGTACCAGTTAAATTACCTCCTCCTGCATGAGTAATGATTACTGCATCAGGATTTTTGTTTTCTCTTTCCTGTAATTCCTGAACTATTTCATAACCTAGCGGTTCAACACCAGCAATACCAAATGGTGTATATAAGGATGCATTAAAATAACCTGTGTCTTCTAAGACCCTTAAGAAAGTGTAGAATAGTTCAGGTCCTACACTAAGTTGCAATACTTCAGATCCATAGGCTTCACATTTTCTGCCTTTTTCAAGAATTTCAGGTTGTCCTACACCACGACTGTCAAAAACTTCCTGAACTATTATTGATTCAAGATTACGCATTACAGCCTGAGAAGCTACAGCTGCTCCGTAGTTTCCACTAGTAGCAGCTACTACCCCAGGATAACCCTGTTTTTTAGCATGATAAACAGAGATTGAGGCTCTTCTGGCTTTATAACTTCCAGAAGGATTGGCAGCTTCATCTTTTAGAAAAATACGGGCTCCCTTACCTTCAGGAGCAAGTTTTCTTGCTAATTTAGAAATATTCTTTAATTCAATAAAAGGAGTTTGACCAACTGCTGTTTCTTTTTGAATTTTAATTATCTCATCTAACTTATAACCAACTTCTGACATCATTCTTTCATAATCAAAACCGACTTTACCCTGGGCAAACCTTTCATAATCTATGCCAACTGCTTTTTTCATTATTTCATTTTTTCTAGACATTACTGATTCATAATCATTTACTGCCAATCTTTACACCTCCTCTTCTCTTAATATTTTCCTAATTTGAGGTCCAACTTGTAACAATTCCGGAATCATCTTTCCATATTTATGCTCATAAGGAGGATTAACCTTTATTAATTCTCCCTCAAGTATTCTATTTGTTACGGTCTTAATTTTTACAGTTTCACCAATTTCAGCTTCTTCTTTTAAGAACCCCTTAACCTTTAACTCTAAAGGCACTTTTTTTGTATCTTCAGGTACCTGGGGAGCTCTCTCTCCAGCAGGAAGAATAACTTGATAGATTTGTACCCAACTTCCAGCTTCTATAACTTCTCCCATATAAATACCTCCATAAAATATATTTTTATTCCATTAATTTGCGTGCATCACCGATCATTGCAGCAGGGACTGGTAGATCTTTCATAGTTACAAGACCCGGTTGTGCATCTACTATAACTGGAATCATGTTGATTGCTACTGCCATGGTACCAATTCCACCTGGAATTTCAGGTTGGATTGACATATTAATATCTGGTGTACCTTTGATATTAATATAGTCTCCGGTTTCTGTACCTTCTTTACCAGGATGAATCTGCTGAGGATGTTCTAATAAAATTACTTCTTTCCCATCACTATAACCTTTTGCAATATGTCTGCAACCAGCAACCATACCAGGTTCTACTTTTACATGTTCAGTTTCTCTATGGGTTTCTGAAACAATAGGTTCTCTAGTCTGTTCTACTTTATCTAATTCAATACCTAATCGATCTGCAATCATATTTATTGATTCTAAGAATCCAATATGACCAACTATTGAACCATCTTTAATACCTTTTTCAAACTCTTCAACTGTAGTTCCTACACCCTGAGTTCTCATAACAGTTGGTCCAAAAGGAGAAAGGTCATTAATTCTAGCTGCTTCAATTTTATCAACTTTAGCACAAGCCCCACTTAAAGCAATAATCATTAAATCCAAGACAAAACCAGGGTTAATACCGGTACCTAAAACAGATACTCCGTATTCTTTGGCTAATTTGTCTATTTTTTTACTTAATTCTTCAGCTTGAACACTTGGATAAGCCATTTCTTCAGCTATTGAAATTACATTTACTTTCTTTTTAACTATTTTTTCTATTTGAGGATATACATCTTCTACAAAAGAAGAAGTTGCCTGTAATACTACATCTACGTCTTCAGTTATAACACTCATTGGATCATTGGTTACTTTAACTCCAATTTCTTTATCTAGACCAAAGAACTCAGCTACATCTTTACCGGCCTTTGATTCTCTATGAGCAATTCCTCCAACAATTTCTATTCCTTTTTTATCAACTAAGTATTTTCCCATACCGCTTCCCATAGAGCCCATGCCCCAGAGAACTACTTTTATATTTTCCATTTAAAAATCTCCTCCTAGTAAATTTGTTTTAGAATTTTTTTATAACTTCTTCAAGTGGAGTATATTCCATATCAAAAGCTTCAGCAACTGCTTTATAGGTAATTTCACCATTGTATACATTAAGACCTTTAGATAATGCTTTATCTTCTAGCATTGCCTTCTTATAACCCTTATTCGCTAACTTTAGAGCATAAGGAAGGGTTGAATTGGTTAAACCAAAGGTAGAAGTTCTAGCTACAGCGCCGGGCATGTTTGCAACTGAATAATGAATAACTCCATGCTTTGTAAATACTGGATCTTCATGAGTAGTCGGATAAGTTGTCTCTACACAACCACCTTGGTCAATTGCCACATCGGCAACCACAGAACCTTCTTCCATTTCTTTAATCATATCTTCGGTTATTAAGTCCGGTGCTTTAGCTCCTGGAATTAATACTGCTCCAATTACTAAATCAGCATCTTGTATTTCATACATTATGTTATGTTCATTTGACATTATTGTCTTAACTCTACCGTTAAATACATCATCAATATATCTCATCTGTGAAGGATCTATATCTAATATTGTAACATCAGCACCAAGTCCTACTGCCATTTTGGCTGAATTCATACCAACTATTCCACCACCAACAATTACTACTTTTGCAGGACTTACACCTGGAATTCCACCTAAAAGAACTCCTTTACCACCCTGAGGTTTTTCTAAAAATCTTGCTCCTTCTTGAGTAGCTAAACGACCAGCAACTTCACTCATCGGTGTTAATAGTGGTAGAGAACCATCGTCAAGTTGAATAGTTTCATAAGCAATAGATACAACATTTTTTTCCATCAATTCTTTAGTCAATTTTTCCTCAGCTGCTAAATGAAGATAAGTAAAGAGAATCTGATCTTCTTTAAAATAATCATATTCTTCTTCAAGTGGTTCCTTAACTTTCATAATCATGTCAGCTGCGTCAAATACATCTTTTGGAGTTTCTAACATTTCAGCTCCGGCTTGGATATATTTTTCATCACTTATTCCACTACCTTCACCAGCACTTTTTTCAATAACTACTTTGTGCCCGTCATTTACAAATGCCTTTACTCCAGCTGCTGTTATTGCAACTCGGTTTTCATTATTCTTAATTTCTTTAGGTACACCAATAATCACTTACAATCAACTCCTTTTGATTTATGAATTAATTTTGGACAAAAATATTCACATATTAATATATATGCAAAATTTATGCCACAATTTATATTCTACTATATTTTAGCCCCAACTTAAACCCAAAATTCGAGGAATCCATAAAGTTAATTCTGGAATATATGAAATTAATAATAGAGCACCTATCTCAGCTAAGATAAAAGGCGCTACTTCTTTAATGGCTTTTTCATACGGAACTTTGGCAATTTGAGAACCCACCATCAACGTCATACCCATTGGTGGAGTTGCATTCCCGATATTAACATTAACCATCATTATCATTGCAAAATGTAAAGGATCAAAACCCAACTGAACCATAACCGGTGTAACAATAGGCGCCAATAATACTACCGCTGGTCCAATATCTAAAAACATACCAACTATTAAAAACAATACATTAACCATAAGCAATTGGATTATATGGCTTTCACTAAAACCAATCATCGCAGATCCTAAAGTTTGAGTTAAACCACTGTATGTAACTACCCAACCTAAGATATTTGCTGAACCTATTAAGAAAAATACTACCCCTGATAAAACAACACTGTTTTTTAATGAATCATAGATTTCTTTCCAACCTAAGTTTTTATATACAAATACCCCTACTAAAAATGCATATAATGCAGCAAGTGCTCCTGCCTCTGTAATAGTTGTAACACCTGTTAAGATAGCACCTAGAATAATTACAGGAGTTAATAGAGCCCAGATAGCTTCCTTAGTTGCTTTCCACTTTTCTTTCCAGGAATAATGTTTTTCCTTGGGATATTTTCTGCGCATAGATGTGACAGTACTAATTGTTAAAAGTGCTAAACCAATTATAAGACCGGGTATAATTCCTGCGGCAAACATAGATATTACTGAGACTTCTTCGAACATACTTGCATATACTATCATAATCAAACTAGGAGGTATTATCGGACCAATTACAGAGGAAGATGCTGTAACAGCAGCACTATAGCCTGCTCCATATCCTCTTTTTTTCATAGCAGGTATTAGGATATTACCTATTGCAGCAGTATCTGTAACCGCTGTACCTGTCAGTCCAGCAAACAAAATACTGGCCCCGATATTTACATGTGAAAGTCCTCCTCTAAATCTACCCATAAAACTTAAAGCAAAGGTTATAATCTTTTCAGTCATTCCACTCCTGTTTAAAAATTCAGATGTTAATATAAATAATGGAATTGAAATCAAAATAAAATCGGAAACAGCTGCTAGTAATCTAGTCGATATAATAGTAAAAAAACTAGTTCCACCAGCCATAAATAAACCGAACATACCTGTAAGACCAATCGCATATGCAATAGGGACACCTATTGCTATTATGATAAAAAATACAATAAATACAAATAGCATCGTTATTTAGCTCCTTTCATAACTATTTCTCTACCTCTACTTCTTCCATTAGTTCTTCTGATAGATCAAGTTCAATTCTTTCCTCTATCATAATAGGTGCAGTAAATAAATGAACCAAATGTATTAATGCACTTACAGGAATTGCTGCTACTAACCATTTGGAACTAATTCTTAGTCTACCTGTTATCATATAGGTATCATTATTATTTAAAACTTCTACTAATCCATACCAAAATAGGGTCCCCATAAATATAAAAATTAAACCAAATATTATATAGCGCATAACTCTTTCAACGCTTTCCGGCAAGGCTTTTATAAGTCCTTCTACTCCCATGTGCTGGTTTCTTTTAAAAGCTGCTGCAATTCCAAATAAAGCACTCCAAATCATTAAAATTCTTTCAATAGGTAGTGGCCAGGGAAGAGGACTTCCTAAAATATAACGAAAAAAGGCTCCATAAACAGCAATAATCAATATTATTGCTACAAATAAAGAAGCTATCCTGATAGTAATTTTATCTAATAAGTCACTGAACTTTTTTATTTTATCTAACATCAACTCACCCCTTTACTTTATAGCAGGGGACCCCAAAATTGGAATCCCCTTCTATCATTGTTGTCATTAATAGCTATTATTTGACACCATAGTTAGTAATTATTTTATTATCTACTTCATTACTGATTTCTTCTGCATTATTCCAAAATTCATCTACTTCTTCTTCAGCAATGCCAAAGTCTTCTGTAACCCATTCATAAAATGCAGGACGTAATGTTTCTTTCCACTCATTCATAACTTCTGGTGGAGGGTTATAAGTATCTTTAAATTCTTCTTTGGATTTTTCCCAATCCAGTAAGGATTGTTGTGCATTTATTCCTCTTGCGATATCAATTGCTTCTTCAGCGGTTGTTAATATTATATTTTGTTCTTTTTCAGGTAAAGTCTTAAACCATTTGTCACTTACAGACCATACTGCTGTGTTGAACATAAATTTAATCCAAGAAGAATAATCATTAACTTCCCAGAACTTAGCAAAAGCATTTACATATGGAGCATTAAATTGACCATCTGCTACACCACTAGCAAGTGCTGTAGTAACATCTCCCCAAGGTAGTGGTACTGCTTCAGCACCTAATGCTTCCATCATAGCTAATTGTGCTGCATTACCACCCTCGGTTCTGATTCTTAGACCTTCCATATCTTCAGGTTTTTTAATTAATCTTTTATTATTAGTAAATGCTACAAAACCACCACCATCATCATATATGCCTAAATGTCTAAGACCTGTTTCTTGTCTTGCTTCATCCATAAATTCCGCGAAATAATTACTGTCCATAAAGGCCCAGGCTGAGCGATAGTTTTCAAATAGAAATGGTGAATACATAAGTTGATATTTGGGGAAGAAAGTTGCAAATACCCCACCATAAGCTATTGAAGACTGTACTGTATCACCTTTTACAGTTTGTCTAGTTACTTCTTGAACTCCACCTAGTGAACTATTACCAAATATTTTAACATCAATAGAACCATCTGATCTGGTCTCTACCATGTTTTCAAAATATAATAGGGAAGCTGCTATACCACTTACTTCTGTATCAGTTATGGTATAATGTGAAACTGTCATCGTATATTCCTGAGCACCAGCTAAACCACCAAATACTAACAAGAAAGACAGAACTAAAGACAAAACAATTAACTTTTTACTTTTAAACATATTTTCTATTTCCCCCTTTTTAATAATTAACTACTATTATACTCTACTACTAATTTTACAAAATTTATTGGACAATCACCCCCAGTTTACCGCAAAATTTTTCACCATTTAATTAAAATTTTTGCAGTGAGTTTTCTGTTATTTTTTTTATGAGTTCCGGTAATACTTTCATTGTATAGGGGATATGGACTCTTTCCAGATACTTATGTGCACCTTTCCCATGGACCCCTACATCTACTACCGGCAAATTTAGTTCTCGAACAGCATCAATATCAATTTTCCAACCTTTACCCCAGTAAGGCATATTAGCTTTTAAAGTATCTTCATCTTCTTGCGTTCCCTGGAAAGCTGCATAACTCGCATCTGATAAAAATGGAAAAAAATCTTTAACAATCATGTTATAATCAGTATTGATTTCATGGTTTTTGATAGTTTCTTCTGCAATATTATTGAATTTTTCAAATTTATTATCATCTACTTCAGGATTCTGTGGTGGATAAAATGGTGGAACTAAAAATACAACTGCTGTTGGGCCTTCCAGTCCAGATAGTTCCCACATTCTTTTTATAATTTCTAAAGAATGGATTCGTAAATCCTTAATTCCCTCTTCATCAACTTTTGAAAGTACACTCTCAATTTCGGCCTCGACTTTATCTTCAATAAATTTTTCTTTCACAATTTCTAAAAGCTCTTGATAGGTATAACACTTAATATCAAGGTTTAACTCAAGTTCTTGATCAGTATGATAACTTTTATATACTCTAAAATTACCATTGATCCAATCAAGTGTCGATCTTATACTGTCTTCAACTTCTTCTCTAAAAATACTTAATATTTCGGCTGGTCCACGATTAAAGTTTAAAAAATTATAATATGCAAACCCTTCATAAGGAAGTTGACCATTATATTCTTCTTTCAAATCACCTTGTTTTAAGGAAATAGGAGGATCAGTTATTCTATTGTTTAATTTATCAGCCAATTCCATATTATTGTCTATTCTAGAAGTCAACTCCGACATTAATAAATTAACATCAAAGCCCCCAAACACATCTCCTACATGTGACCCCTTACCTATCACATAGAGTGCAGGTACAATTTTTCCTAATGTACCACGATAAACATATCTATCATCCGGACTATTGCCGGTTTCATCAGTAGTGTAGTCTGTATTGATTCCACCAATATATTTTAAGTTTTCTTTATTAGCCAATTCAACTAATGGTTTAGCAATGTTTAACATACCTAAAGAATCAGCTTCCTCATTTACAGTTATTATTACAAGGATATTTCCTTCTAAATCTTCTGTATTTTCTGAAAATTCTTTTAAAAGTTCTAGTTCAACAGCAATCCCAGACTTCATATCTGCAGAACCCCGTCCAAATAGCCACTCGCCCGAATTGAGTTCTTCTTTAATATCCCTATCAATATTTCTAGTCTTCAATTTTTCCATTAGTTTATAGGGTTGGGTGGCCAGACTCTTTAATTCTCTATATTCACCAATATCAACAGTATCCATATGACTAATATATACTACCGTATTTTCACAGTCATTATCTCCTTTAACTAATGCAGCTAAATTAAATCTATTCATCGGATCATTTCTTAAAGGTAGTTTCAAAAGATGATCCGGATTTTTTTGATAATAAGACCATTCTTCAAGCCTATCATGAAGAAAATTCCCTATTTCTATTACTCCCTCTGTATTACTTACACTTTCTATGTTTATTAATTTTTTAGTTAAATCTAATATTTTCTTTCCTCTATTAATTAAATCAACGCCTTTATTCAATAAAACCACACCCTTTTTAAATATTTTTGCAGGATTAAATAATATTTATGTCACATCTTTATATATATGCATAGTCTATGCCAACTTTCCAAATTAGACAAAAAAATATTGTGATACTTATAACTTGCTATTATAAGCACCACAATACTAGCTTTCATTAATTTATTAATAATTATATTTCAGAAGTATCAATATTATATTTATTCATTCTATACTGTAAACTTTGTCTTTTAATGCCAAGATATTTTGCAGTAGAGGTAATATTTTTACCATTTTTCTTCAATGCTTCTATTATGTATTCTTTTTCCATCTTCTCCATTTTCTCAGGTAAAGTCTTTTTATCATCAATTTGTTGTGTTGTATTGTTGGAAGAAACATCAATTAAAAATGGCTTAACATGTTCTTTTTTAATATAATTATCATCACTTATTATATTAATTGCACCTTCTATTACATGTTCTAGCTGTCTAACATTACCTGGCCATTCATAATTATAAAATATTTCCTTTACTTCATCACTAAGTCCTTTTATATTTCTATTAAATTTTCTATTAATACGATCTATAAAATATTCTGATAATAGAAATATATCATCTTGTCTTTCAGATAATAAAGGTAAATGTAACAAAACCACAGCCAAGCGATAGTAAAGATCTTCCCTTAACTTACCTTCTCTTATAGAGTCTACCGGTGATTTATTACTAGTAGCAATTATCCTTACATCTACTTCTATATCTTCTTTACCACCGACTGGTCTAACTAATCCTTCCTGTAAAACCCTTAGTAACTTAGCTTGTAAGGCTTTGGACATTGAATTAATTTCATCTAAGAGTAAAGTTCCTCCATTAGCTTGTTCAAAAAGACCTTTTCTATTAACTGCTCCAGTAAAACCACCTTTACGAGTACCAAATAATATGCCTTCCAATAAATTTTCGGGTAAAGCCGCACAGTTTTGGGCTATAAAAGGTTTGTTTTGCCGCCTACTGCCACTGTGGATGCTTTGGGCGAACAATTCCTTTCCAGTTCCAGTGTCTCCTACTATAAGTATCGAAGAATCAGTTCTAGCAGCTTGTCTTGCATAACTTATTACCTGTTTTAACTTTTTGTTTTTTCCTTTGATATCGGAAAAAGTAAAGTATTTATTGTCCTCTTCATTTAAATCTTTATCTGTATATAATTTTTCTTGTAAAGAAATTATCTTATTATATAATTTTTTAGTTTCGGTTATATCTCTGGCAATTTCTAAAGCCCAAATACTACCATTTTCTAAATATAATGGCATAGTAGTATTTATTGTTATAATTTTATGTCCAAATTTATTCAAATATTCCTGTTGGTTATTTTTTATTATTTCTTTATTTTTTAAGGTTAATAATAAAGTACTGTTTTCTTCATTAAGAGAAGGAAAAACTTTATCAATTTTCTTATGCATTACTATTTCTTTATCCATACCTTCAAGTTCAGACATCTTTTCATTATATATAATAGTTTGTCCTAATTCATTTACTACATGAATACCCTCATTTATGTTATCTAGTATTTTATCTAAATTATTTGCAATAACCTTTTCTTGGGTTCTCAAGATAATATACCTCCTCTATTTATATATAATTCTCTATTAAAAACCCATTTCCTCCAATAAAAAAAGAGAGGTGCTAAAAACACCTCCCTTTCATGGTTAATTATTTATTTTTAGTATAATTTTATAGTTTCTTTTCTATTTCAGCTTCATCTCTTAATCCTCTTACAAATTCATCCCAGATTTGTTGACCTTTTTGATTAGCTAATTGTTGTTTTATTTGATCTTTAACTTCGTCGAAACTCTGAAGTCCACCCTCTTTTCTATCGGTAACTTCAATGATGTGAAATCCATATTGAGTTTCTACAATTTCACTTCTACCACCAACATCAAGAGCAAATACAGCTTCTTTAAATTTCTGAGCAATATTTTGATCTTTACTTACAAAACCTAAATTACCGCCTTCTTCTGCAGAAGGACCAGTTGAATATTCTTTTGCAAGTTCAGCAAAATCACCGCCATTTTCTAATTTATTCATTACTTCTTCAGCAGTTTCTTTATCTTCTAAAAGAATATGTCTTGCTTTTGCTTGTTCTTGAACTTGAAATTCGGATTGATTATTATCATAATAGTTTTTCATTTCTTCTTCAGTTACTTCAGCTTGATTAGTAACATTTTCACGAAGCTTATTTATAATTAAATTTTCTTTGTTTTGTTCAATAAATGTCTCTTTATATGCTTCAATTGATTCAATACCTTGATTCTGTAGAGCTTCTTCTAATTGCTCATCAGTCATATTATTTTGTTGTTTAATTCCTTCTACCTGTTGATTAAATATTTCATTTTTTTCTTGCTGAGATAATTCAATACCTCTCTCATTGGCTTCTTGAGCAAGTAATTTCTGAGTTATTAGTTGGTCAAGTTTTGATTTTTGAAACTCTTTAATTACATTTTGCCCTGCTTCAGTCTGCAATAATACCTGTGTGAAATCAGGATTAGATCTATATAAGCTCATAACTAATTGTTGAGTACCTGCAAACTGATCAAGTTCTTGCATAGAAATTTCTTCACCATTTACAACAGCAGCTACTTTATTTTCTTGACTACTTTGTTGAGTTTGTGCATTACCTGAATCTGAACCTTCTTGTGCTGCAACTGGAACTGCAACTATTAATGCTAATATCATAACTATTGATAAGACTCTTTTAAACTTCATAAAATTAATTCACTCTCCTCATGAGATTTTTAATTAATTATTAAATTTTAAATTACATATTGTTGCGGTCAAAAAAATGGCTCCCCGAGTAGGACTTGAACCTACGACAAGATGATTAACAGTCACCTGCTCTACCAACTGAGCTATCGGGGAATCTTTATGACAACTTTCATTTTTTATATTATAACAATAAAAAATAGCTTTGTCCAGCTATTTACTCCTTTAAGACAGATTAACATTATATCACATAAAATCACATATTTAATTATCTCAGTATATAAAATCCTTTAAAAAAATATATGATTATAAACAAAAAAACCACCATTAAATAAGGTAGTTTTTAAAAAAGGATCCGGCAGTGACCTACTCTCCCACAGGGTCACCCCTGCAGTACCATAGGCGCTGGAGGACTTAACTTCTGTGTTCGAGATGGGAACAGGTGTTGCCCCTCCGCAATTACCACCGGAAAGTATTAAACTT
>JAIPEX010000137.1 GCA_021736945.1 Halanaerobiales bacterium
GACGAGCTCCATCAAGAGTATGATATCTATATTTTAATAGATTTCTGGCTATTTCCGGATAGGTGTAAATGAAAAAAGGTAATATAAATACTTCAGTATCCCAAAAAACATGGCCCTTATATCCTTCCCCACTTAAACCTTTAGCGGCAATACTTATCCTGTCATCATGGGCAGGGGTCATCTGGATTAAATGAAATATAGCAAAACGTAGGGCTAATTGATCAAAATCACTACCTGAAATTTTAAGGTCGCTTTCCTCCCAGACTGAACGCCATTTCTGTATATGGTCATCCTTTAATTTTTTATAAGCTGTATCCCTAATATCTATTAGATTATCTATCATTTTATCTTCTAAATTTTCATCTTTTCGAACATCTTTATCCTTATTAGTAAAAGCGCTTAATCTTTTAATTATGGTGGCTTTTTCTTTTTGTTTTAAGTTAAATTCATATACCTTTTTGATTCTTCTGCGCTCTGCTTTAAAGTCTTTTTGGGGCTCAATTTTCTCCTGATTTTTATAAAAATCATGGTGTAAACCAAAGCTCAGCTTAATTGCAGACTGCTGGGTTTCAGGCTGATATACGATATAATCTTCAATTAATCTTTTTTCACCTTCTTTTAGGTGTTGAGTTCCACTATTGCTAACCCGAGCGTCAAAACCTGAGATAAGTTTAATCTGCCCAGAAAAGTTTAACGGTTTTATCTCTATCTTAGAAACACCAGTGTGTAGATTATTTAACGAAATAAATCTCTCAAAGGAAAATTCGATCATCTCACCCCTTGGACTTTCCCAATGGAAATCTCGGGTAAGCAAACCGTCCTTTAAATTTAGTTTGCGACTATATTCAAATATTTTCCCTTTATCTAATTTAAATAGTTCCCCATTAATGTGGATTTCAGTTCTTATCCAGTCCGGCAAATTCGGCATTTCCGTTACTTCACCGGGAAACTCATCAAATATACCGGCAATATAGAAACCACGTCTTTCATTAGGATAAGTTTCTTCTGCACTAGCTCTAAGTCCCATATATCCATTTCCTAAACTAAAAATAGTTTCAAATTTTGCTTGATTTTCTTTTTTAAAGGCTGTTTCTTCAATAATCCAGTTTTTATATTTATCAGTTCCTCTTTTATATTCTATTACCAAATATAACCCTCCTTAACCTTTCATTCCACTGAAGCTTATACCTTCAACAAAGTATCTCTGAAATACCACAAACAAGATAATGATAGGAATTGCTGAGATTATAGCACCAGATAGAATTGGCCCCCAGTCAAATCCGCCTGCTCCGTAGGTCTGTTTGAAACTTAAAAGGCCTACAGTTAAAGGAAACTTATCCATTGGAGAAGTTATATAGACTAGAGGCCTAAAGAAATCGTTCCAGGCTCCCTGGAATGTAAGTACTGTAAGTGCCCCTAAAGCTGGTTTTGCTAAGGGCAGCATGATCCTAAAAAATATTACAAAGGTATTTGCACCATCAATTCGAGCTGATTCTTCTAATGATTTTGGTAAACCTTCAAAAAATTGTTTCATGATAAAGACGGCACTACCAGCCACCATACTGGAAACTACCAGTCCGGTAAATGTATTCAGTAAAGTGTTTATTCCAAATATCTTTGTTAACCCAAATATTCCATCTTTTAATACCAGATAATTCGAAATAAAGGTAACCTGGATGGGAATCATCATTGAAAATAAAACCAGGAAAAATATAAACTTTCTACCTTTAAATTTTAATCTTGCTAATGCATAACCTGCCATGGAGGCAAAGGCTATTGTAGTAATAACCTTTGCAATAGAAATTATAAATGAATTTATTATCCAAGTCAAAAATAAACTTCTACCAGTAGTTCGACTGTAGTTTTCAGTAAATACCCTGTTATAATTATGGAAAATATAGGGTATTACACCGGCAGATATGTTATTCCAACTCTGGACCATACCTAGTCTTTCTTCCCTATTGGGTTCTAAAGTTCCTTCTACAAACTCAACTTTATAAGGTACCTGGACATTTAAAGGTACTTCATCAAAATCATACTGACTGGGATTTGAAATGGTAATACTATAGGTCGCTTTGGTTCCATTTTCTACCTTTGTTCGGCTCACTTCCTCTATTTTACTAATTTCCATATAATTAGTGGCAAATTTTCGGTTTAAATCTAAGGCACCCCGCCCAGAACCAGCAATATTTTTGGGAATTGAAGCTTGTGGGGGCTGTACTTCTTTTCCTTCTGGAAATAGATAAGTAACTTTCATGGTAGAACTCCTACCACTTTCAAACTTTCCAAATAATCCAGTATCTCCAGCACTTTCGGCTAACTTATAAGCTCCTATCCAGTTTTCTAATTCCAACTGGTCTGCTGACAAGGAGGGTGGCCATTCTGTTGGATTATCTTTAAGAGATGAAATCATCCCAAATACGAAAGGGCCGATAAAAAGTATGGAAAACATCAGTAAAATTACATAAATGGCAATAACATTTCGCCAGCGTTTTCTTCTAATTTGCTTATTAATTTCTTCAGCTTTTTTGGCCATTAGTTTCTCACCTCACCGGTGAATTTTTTCTGGATATATACAACTATCAGTGTTATTACTGCTAATACTAATGCAGCAGCACTGGCAAAGCCGATTTGAGGATTGGCAGAGCTGGGGAACATATTTCGGTATATATAATAGGCTAAAGTAACTGTTGATTCAATAGGTGCTTGATCACCAATTATAGCTACCTGGTCAAACATCTGCAAGGTTCCTATAAGCCCCATTGTTACTACCAAAAAAGTAATGTGTCTCAATTGAGGAACAATAATATAAAAGAATTTTTGTATACCAGAAGCTCCATCTACTTCTGCAGCTTCATATAAAGATTCTGGTATATCCTGTAAACCAGCCAGATATAATAACATGAAAGTTGGTACCGTTGTCCAAATATTTAAAAGCATTACAGCTCCTAAAGGACGCGGAAAGGCCAAAGGACCAGCCCAATCTGGGACCATTGCTCTAGTATTAAGCCAAATTGTATCAACGTCCTTGACTTCCATGGGAGTTAATACCCCTGTAATTCTAAAGAAATATATAATTGCAAATGAGAGCATAAATGATAATAATATATAACTAGGTTCGAAAATTTTTACCGGCCTATTTCTTAATTTTTCTTTTACAACTAATAAAGTTTGTAAAATTGCCATGAGAAGAATGAAATATCCGATGATATGGTAATTGGCTTTAAATAAGGTTAATAAATAATTAATTACACCCTGTCTTTGAAATAACCACATAAAAATTAAAGTAATAACTACACTGGAAGTGACACTAGGCATATAATAAGCTGCCCTAAAAATTTTAATCCCCCTAATTTTTCTATTTAAAATAACTGCTAAAATTAAAGCAAAAATGGTCTGAAATGTTGTCACTATAATTGCAAATGTAAGTGAGTTCTTTAAAGCACGGGCAAACAAATACTCTTTGAATAAATTAATATAATTGGCAAAACCCACGAACTCGGGTTTGGAAAACAGATCATAATTAGTAAAACTAAAATAAAGTACTCTTACAAAGGCATAACCAAAAAATATTACAATCCAAAATAGAAAAGGCAAGAGTAAAATATAAGGAGCAATTTTATCAGTGGAGAAATTAAATTTATCTTTCAAGGTCGTTCCTCCTTTAAAATTATAACCAAGTGGGAAGATAAATCCCACTTGGTCTTATTTAAACTCTATTCCATAATATCCTGTTCCAATCTTTCTTGAGCCTGTTGTAGCGTTTCTTCAACAGTCGCTTGACCGCTCATTACTTCATTTAAAGCAGTATTGATTGGTTCCATCCAGGCTCCACCATAATCTCTGAAGTTATAAGGCTTAACGATGCCAGCTGAGGCACCTTCAAATACTATTTTATTAGCCTGTGCCTCTGCAGTATCTTTTTCAAAGTAAGGGTTATTAGCTAAACTTTTCCTGCTTGGAATGGCTAAGCCTCTTTCTAATACCCACTGTTGTGCTTCTTTTGAAGTTAATAGTTCTAATACTCTAAATGCTTCCTCTTTATTTTCAGATTCTTTATTCATACCCCAGGCCACTGTAAATATAAAGTTTCCTCTTTCATTGGTAATAGGGCTTTTGGGTAATAAGGTTGCTCCATATTGCAAATTAGGTGCCTGATCTCTTAAGAAACCTAATATCCAAGCTCCTTCTATACAAGTTGCAACTTTGCCGGTAGCGAAAGCTCCTCCGCCCCAGCCTTTACCGATATCAGCAGGCATAGTACCTAAACCTTTTTTCTTTAAACCTGTATACCAGGAAAAGGCATTTTTAAACCTCTCATCTAAAAGGTTAGTATTTCCTTCAGCATCAAATTTATCCCATCTATTGGCATAGGCAAATGCCCCCATTCTAGCAAATTCAGGCTGTAATGCCATACCAACAAATTCTTCATCTACTTCTGTTACTTTTCTAAGTTTTTCTTCTAAAGTTTTCCAGGTGTCATCCCGATTAGGATACTCAACACCTGCTATATCGAATAAGTCCTTATTATAAAAAAGAGCTAGTGAATTGAAGTCTTTAGGAATACCGTATAATTTACCATCATAAGTAAACCCTTCAACTAATGTATCAACTATGTCATCCTTGGCTATCATATCAGATTCTTTGATATAACTATCTAGAGGTTCAACTAATCCCTTTGAAATTACATTTTGAGCCCAAAATATATCCATGTAAAATAGGTCGGCTGCTGTACCTGCAGATAAAGAATTTAATAATACAGTCTGATAATTATCTGCAATGGGTTCATACTTAACTGTAATACCTTCATCTTCTAACTCAGGTTTAACAAATTTTGCTATTAATTCTTCCACTATGTTCTGATCAATACCACCAAATCCAGAAATTCTTACTTCTGTTTGTGCAAATGCTAAAGATGAAGCTGATACTAATAAAAACACAGTTAACACTAAAATAGTTAATTTTTTCATGATTTCCCTCCTGTTTTTTTATTATACTTAAACGTTTAAGTAAACAAAAATTTTTCTTTTACCACCCCTCATTTAGTTTTTTGACAGGACTGCCTTTTTATCAATTCAGGTTTTAAATATATTTTGTTTTTGTCTCTTAAAGATTCATCTAAAATCCATTCTACGGCTTTTTCACCCATGTCTATTGCATTCTGACTTACAGTTGTTAAAGACGGCCTGATATATTCTCCTGTAAAGATATTATCAAAACCAATTACTGAAATTTCTTCAGGCACTTTGATATCAGCATCTTTTAAAGCCTTGATTATACCGATTGCCATTAAATCACTGGCAGCAAAAATGGCTGTAGGCCGCATATTTTTATCTAAATTTATAATCTCTTGAGCACACCTATAACCACTATCCATTGTAAAATCCCCTGTACAAACCAAGTCTGAATTAAAATTATTTTTATTTTCCAAATAGTTTTGAAAATGTTTGAATCTTATCTGTGAGATTTGAGCTTCCTCATGACCATTAACCATTGCAATCTTTCTATGGCCCAAATCCCATAGATAATCTAAAGCTTGATATACACCATCTTTGTTATCTGTGGTAATACAACCTACATTTTCTCCCCCTAAAAAGGTATCAATAATTGATATTGGTATCTCAGAATTTTTTATTTCTTCTATATGGGGATCATCCAATCTTAAACCAGTAAAAACAGCCCCT
>JAIPEX010000025.1 GCA_021736945.1 Halanaerobiales bacterium
AATTTTTAAGAGATGTTCTTAATATATCTTTGAGTTTAATAGGAATTATAGATTACGGTTATGTTTCCGTATATAAAGATAATAATTGGCAAACAATTAGTAAAAGAGGTTATAGAAATAATACCATTGAGTTGTTGAATAGAAAAAAAGATTTAATAATTGAGGAGCAGGAAAATATTTTCAAATCAGATTTAATGATAATTAATAATAAAAACATACATAAATATATTGAGATTGATGAGATATCTGAAGAACTTAAAGAATATTTAAACAAGGCTAAAAAAATCAATTCAGAGTCGGCATTTTTTGATTTGACTGTTGATGATAAAAAAGTAAGGGTATCTCTTGACATTTCAACTGAAAGTAAAGAAACATTTGATAAAAATGATTTGAAAATTATAAAAGCCTTTAGAAATTTAATTAATGTTTTTCTTAAAAACAATTCATCCTTACAATCGGATGAAATAGATATATTCGAAGACTGAAATTTTCTAAAAATAAAAAAATTGAAACCTCGAAAGTTTTAGTTGCTAGTCGATAAAATAATTGATTTAAAGGAGGTTATAATTTGAGTGCAAATAAATTACAAAAACAATTTTTAAAATTTAATTTTGGTGCACACTTAATATTTATTTATAAAGAAAAAGAAAATTATTTAAAGGTTGTTTCAGATTTTATTTTAAGTTCAATTGAAAATGATGAGAAGTGTATATATGTTAGTGATGATTATTTGGATAAAGAGGTAAAAGAAAAATTGCAAGAAAGCACTAATTATTTGGAAGAATTGATTGATAAAAACCAATTATTATTCTTAACCAAAGATCAACTATATGAAAATGAGTTTAATGAAAAGAAAATAATAGATAACTTTATAAAGGAAGCTAAAAAATCATTAAAAGAAGGTTATAAAGGGCTGAGTGTTACAGGTGATATCAGCTGGATTCTTAAACAAAAAAATAATAAGAAAAAGATTATTAATTATGAAAAAAACATCGATAAAGAACTATTTAATAAGTATCCAGTCAAAACACTTTGTAGGTATAATATTGAAAATTATGATGCAAATTTACTCAGAACGGTTTTAGAATTTCATCCTTATATAGTATGGGGTTCTAATATATATGAAAATCCATATTACATTTCTCCAGGTTCTTTTTCTACTATAAATTTAAATAAAAATGAAATTGAAGAATGGTTAAATAATATAAAAAATTATAAAAAAGAAAAAGAGCAATTCAGAACTGAAATAGAGGAAGAAAAAGATAAGTTCAAATTTTTATTTAATCAAATAGATGATGCGTTATTTGTCCATGGTGTAAATAAAAATGGTTTTACTAATTTTGAAATGATTAATGAACAAGCTTGTGATATTTTAGGTTATTCTAAGGAAGAATTATTATCAATGAGCCCTGAACAAATAGATAGTCAAAGATTTGAAAAAGAGTTTTATGAAGATATATATAAAAAATTGATGCAGAATAAACATGTTAAGTTTGAAACCGAACATGTTAAAAATTCAGGAGAGGTTTTTCCGGTTGAAAATAAATCAAATCTTTTTGAATATAATGGGAGAAAACTTGTATTAACAATTGCAAGAGATATTTCTAGGAGGGTTAAAAAAGAAAAAGAACTAGAAAATAAATATAATGAAATAAAAGAGAAAAATAAAAAACTAGATAATGCCAATATAAAATTAAAAAATTTAATTGAAACCATAACAGAATTATCTGAGTATAGTTTAAAAGATGAAAAGGTATTTCTTAAAAAATTATTTGAAAATGTATTCGATATAATTCCTGAAGCAGAACTAGGTAGTTTATATAAATATTGCGATAAAACAGTAAATTTTATTGAAACAAGAGGCCATGACTTAAAAACTTTAAATAACTTAACAATTAAACTTGGTGACTTTAAAAAAGTAGAAGGTTGTCAAATATTTAAAAATATAAATCACGATTTATTTGAAAAATATAGGATGGAAGGAAACCAAAGGATTGAACAAAATATAGTCCCTGCTAAAGAAACAATGAAATTTAATATAACTTCCGAAGATGAAATTATAGGGGGAATAAGTTTGGATATTTCTTCTGATTCCAACAAGACTTTTTCACAGAGTTCTTTTGAAATTTTCAATGCATTTTATAATATAGCCCAGTCATTTTATAAAATTCAAGATTATAATAAACTAAGAGGAGAGTTTACAAAAGAATTAGCATTGTCAATGATTCATATGCTTGAATTTCACGACAAATATACAATAGGGCATTCCGAAAATGTGGCAATTATAGCAAGTGATTTTGCTGAATATCTTAATATAGATGATGAAGTAATATCCCGTATATATTGGGCAGGTCTTGTACATGATATAGGTAAGATTTTAATACCTACAAGTATATTGAATAAAAATGGCAAATTGACCGAAAAAGAATATAATATTATAAAGGAACACCCCAAATGGGCATATGAAACATTAAAAAAGTCAAGTCAACTTTCTGATATTGCTGAATTTGTTTTATATCATCATGAAAATTGGGATGGCAGTGGCTATCCTAACGGCTTGAGCGGAAGTGAAATTCCCCTATTTTCTCAAATAATTTCTATAGCTGATTGTTGGGATGCAATGAGATCAAATCGTTCCTATAGAGATGCTCTAAGTTATAATGAAGCCGTGTCAGAATTACAAAGAGGAAAAGATACCCAACATAAAGAAGAAATAGTTAATAAATTTATTAAGATGTTAAATTCTAAAACTGATACTATATTTTCCCATAAATAATTTTAAGGAGGTACTAAATATTGACAAAACCAAAAAGATTATCAAGTGGAATTGCAGGTTTAGATAAAATACTTAATGGTGGTTATCTTAAAAAACGTTCTTATTTATTAACAGGTGGACCGGGGACTGGTAAAACAACTTTAGGTTTACATTTTTTAGAAGAAGGCATAAATAGTAATGAAAAGTGTATGTTTATTAATTTAGAAGCGACCAAAGAGGAATTAATAAAGGACGCTGAGAGTTTTAATTTTAAAATTGCCCAAGTCCACATATTAGATTTAACCCCAACAGGGGAATATATAAAAGAAGATGAATATGATATCTTTAATCCAGAAGAAGTTGAACAGATTCCAATTATTAATCAGATAATTAATTATGTCAAAGAAATAAAACCAGATAGACTAGTATTTGATGGATTATCAAATCTATATTACTTATATGAAAACAAATATAAATTGAGGAAAAATATTATCTCATTAATTCAATATTTAGCTAATCATGATACTACTTCTCTTTTTATAACAGAAGATAGTGGGGGGATGGATAATATATTACAATTTATTGCCTCTGGAGTAATCAACTTGGAATATGACGGATATGAAAGAAAATTAAATATAGTAAAATTCAGAGGGTCCAGTCATCTCAAGGATTACCACTCTTTAACTATTACTGAAGATGGTATAAATATTTTGCCCAATATTTTTTATAAAAAAGAAACTAGTAATATCAATAATGAAATTATGTCATCTGGAATAAAAGAAATTGATAAATTACTAAAAGGTGGTCTAGAATCAAGTACAAATACAATTGTAATGGGACCTACTGGAGTAGGTAAAACCACCTTTAGTATTAGTTTTATCCGAAATGCAATAAAAAATAATAAAAGGGCTCTAGTTTATCTTTTTGAAGAATCTGAAAAATTATTAAGACAGCGTTGTGAAGAAATTAATATGTCTTTAGAAAATAATATAGAAAAGAATAAATTAAAGATTACAACGGTTAATAGTTTAGAATATAATCCAGTAGAATTTTCAAATTTAGTTCGATCTGATGTAGATAATGAAGATATTGATATTGTATTAATAGATAGTATTACAGGTTATTATCTTTCATTTGTAAATGAATACTATTCTAAATTTGAATTATTAAAGCATCTTCACAATCTAAGTAATTATCTAACAAATCAAGGAATTACAGTATTAATGACAAATGAAATGGAAAATATCACCGGAGAATTTAAAACTAGTGATATGGGAATAAGTTATTTAGCAGATAATATTGTTTTTCTAAGATATTTAGAAATTAATGGTCAACTAAATAAAGCGATCGGAGTATTGAAAAAAAGACTTAGTGATTTTGAAAAAACTATAAGAGAATTTGAAATTACTAAAAAAGGTATAGTGGTCGGAAAACCTTTAACAAATGTTAGAGGAATTTTAAAAAATGATTTAGAATTTTTAGATAAATAATGCTAGATATAGGTGATATAAATGGCTAAATATAAGAAAGATAATTATAATGATAAAATAAATAATTCTAAAATATTATTATTATTAAAAAATCAGAAAAACACAGAACTTTTATCTAGATTTTTAGATGCTAATTATGAAACCTATAAAGATTTAAATGAAAAAATTGATTATGATTTGATTTTAATTGATAGTTATAACTACCAAACTAAGTTTAAAAAAATAGAAGATTGTAAAAAAGCTCAATATCCAATATTTCTACCTGTTATTTTGTTACACAAAAAAGATGATATTATTGATTATACTAGTAAAAATATCAATATTGCAGATGAATATATTCTAACTCCTATCAAAAAAGATGTTTTAAAAAGTAGAATAAGAAGATTGTTAAAAACAAGGATACTAACAAAAGAAGCTTATTATTTAGAAGACAAATTCGATAAAGTATTTAATAATATTAATGATTCTGTCTTAATCTATAAAGTGGATTTACAAAAAAAAATATTTAAAAATTTTACTGAGGTCAATAATAAGGTTCTTAAGAAATTAGGTTATGATAGAGAAAAAATATTAGAAATTTCTATTAATGATTTAATTTCTGAACAAGATAAAAGTTTTTTTAATAAATATTTTTTTAATAAATTAAAAAAAGATCAAGAAGTAACATTGGAAACAAAAATGATTAAAGAAAATGGACAGTTATTATCAGTTCAAGTATATTCAAAAATAATAGATATAAATGGTGAAAACTTTGTTTTGACAATAATAAATGATAATATATAAAAGAGGTATTGAGGTAAACAAAAAGTGAAATAAAATTTGAATTTGGTGATGATGGGTATTAATAATATTGATAACGACTTCTATTATTATAATTGCATAAAAAAATAGACAAAGAAAAAAATATAAAAAATACTCCTAAAAATAGAAAAAACTTCCAAAACATGTTATAATATACTAGTAATAAATAAAAAATACAATAGGAGTGGTTAAATGAAGTCTACAGGAATTGTAAGAAAAATCGATGATCTAGGTAGAATAGTGATTCCAAAAGAGTTAAGAAAAACGATGGATTTGGAGACAAAAGATTCTTTAGAAATATATGTTGAAAATGATTCTATTATATTTTCAAAGTATGAAAGTGGATGCATTTTTTGTAATGAGATGAGCGATACTTTTGAATATGAAGGAAAAACAATTTGTAAAACTTGTTTAGAAGATATGAAAAAAAGCAAAAATAAATAAAAAATATTTGAGAACTGTTTATTAAAACACTAAGAATTTTTGTTTTGATAAACAGTTTTTTTATTTTCAAAACTAATTTAATAAATATGTTATTTTTTTACCGGTTGTCCCTTAAAGAACGAATCATTATTTGTTAATATTAAGGGGTAACCGGTTTATTATTTTAAAATATTAAATAATAGTAAAAATTGTAAAATGTTTATCTGTAAATATAACGGTTTTACTGATATAATACTTTTTAAGAAATCAAATACATTATGGAGTTGTTATAATAATGACTAAAGAAAAAAACAATAAATTTAATTGGCAAATACTTTTAATTATAATGTTTGCCGGTATTATAGCTGGAATTTATAGAAATGGAATTATGACTTTATTTCCCTTTTTACAGGAAGAGTATTCTTTATCAAGAGCTCAAGTAGGACTGTATTCTACATTTTTATATATAAGTTCAACTGGTGTGGCAATTTTTTCAGGACGCTTTGCAGACCATTGGGGTGTAAAAAGAAGTATGATTGGTGGTCTAATATTGATGGGGGTTTTTATTGCTCTGCATTCTCTAGCACCTTCTTTTATGTTTATCCTTATATTTGCCTTATTAACTGGTTTAGGTTTTAGTATTATAGTTCCAACCAGTAGTAAAGGTATTGCGGAGTGGTATCCTGCTGAAAATCAGTCGACTGTAATGGGTCTTATGACCCTTGGCTTTCCCATTGGAGGAGTTATAGGATCACTTGTTCTTCCTTGGATTGGTAAAAACTTCGGCTGGAGATCTGATATTATATTAATAAGTGTATTACTATTTTTAGCTGCTTTATTATTTAAATATTATTATAAGGACAAACCTAAGAAAGTTAAAAACAAAGAAAAAAAAGAAAAGAGAAAGAACTCTCTTTTTGAGGATATAACTATAATTTTAAAAAACAAATATATGCTTACACTTTGTTTGTTGGGAATTATGTTTGGATTGGCCTCTGGTATAGTTGCCACTCACTTCACCCTTTTTCTTTACATGGATTATGGATATACAGAAGTTCTAGCTGGTATAGGATTTATGGTCCTTCAGTTAGGTAGTATGGCTTCCAGACCATTTTGGGGACTTGTTAATGATAGGGTGTTTAACAATCAAAAAAGATATGGTTTTTTAATTTTAGGTATAATCATAAGTTTGGTTTCCATAGTATTAGCTGTTATGAGCAATTATAGTCCTTCCTTACCCATAATATTGTTTTTTGCTTTTTTATTGGGAGGATCCGGTCGTGGTTGGCAGGGATTATATTTCTCAGCCGTATCGGAACAGGTTGGGGAAGATGATACCGGTCTAGGAATTGGTTTATCAATGGTATTTGTCCGGTTAGGAATTTTGTCTGGCCCTCCGATATTTGGCTATTTTGCTGACCAGGCGGATTCATATTCCTATAGTTGGCTTTTATTGGGAATAATAATGATATCTGTAATCATAGTCAGTTATTATTTTTTAACAAAATTCAATTCGTTAAAAGAGGTTAGTCAAAGTTAATATTCTTATAACAATATAACTATAAAAATTAAAGGGAATGTAAAATTATTCTCAATTACCCCGGTGTTTTCCTTGACAGTATAATACCATGATGCTATAATATTTATTGTCGTGAGACGAATAATGGATAATGCGCCGGGGTGGCGGAATTGGCAGACGCATCGGACTTAAAATCCGGTGGACCATTTAGTGTCCGTATCGGTTCGAGCCCGATCCCCGGCACCATTTTTTTAAGTGGGTATAGCTCAGTTGGTCAGAGTGCTACGTTGACATCGTAGAGGCCAGTGGTTCGAATCCACTTACCCACACCATTAAATAATCTAGCAAATAATCCCGGGGAACCGGGAATTTTTTAATTTAAAGGAGAAAATTATGAATTATTATTATTTACTGATACCAATAATTGGAGCTATTATCGGATATTTCACTAACTTTGTCGCTGTAAAAATGTTATTTAGACCGTTAGAGCCGATTAATATTCCATTATTTAATATTAAAATCCAAGGGCTTTTACCATCTCGACGAGATGAGTTAGCAGAAAGTGTAGCAGAATCGATTGAAAGCAACTTATTATCAATAGATAATATCATGGAAGAATTTGATAATGAAGTAATAAAAGAAGAACTCAATTATATTATTAAAGATACTATTGATCAGAAAATAAATAAAAACTTTAAATATGTGATGCCTCGGTTATTAAAAGATCTTAGTCGTGAAATAATTGTAGATGCTATTCAAGAGGAAGTTGATGAGAACTTTGATGATTGGATGAAAACCTTAACAGAAAAAATAAAAGATGAAATAGATATAAAAGAGATGGTGGAAGAAAAGATAAAATCATTTTCTTTAGTTACTTTAGAAGAATTAGTACTAGAGATTGCTGACCGGGAATTAAAACATATTGAATACTTAGGTGGAGTAATTGGTTTTATTATAGGTTTGGGACAACTTTTGTTGATATATCTTCTTTAATTTTTAAAAAGTACTTTAAAATTTTTTAAAAAATAATAATCCCAAGTTGATTCTATTAATAAAATTCATGGGGGAAACTAATGAGTAAAAAAACCATTATATTTTTAATTTTATTTATTTTAATATTTTCTTTTATAAATAACAAGCACCTAAGAGAACCAGATTACTTACCTGCGATTATATTTGTATATGATGATGGTTATAAAGAAGATGTTACAAAAGCTCTTCCAATTCATCAAAAATATAATGTACCAGCAGTCTCTGCGGTGAATTCCTCCACGATAGGTAATGTCAACACTCTAGATATAGAAGATCTCTTAAGATTACAAGCAAATGGGTGGGAAATAGCCAGCCATGGTAAATATCACAGTGCCTTAATATATAACAGCCTGACAGAAAATGCAAATATTGGTGATAAAAAGATTGAACTGAATAATTCAAATTTAGTAGAAGAGAGATATACATATTATATATATAATACAGAAAAACGTTATGGTGAAAAGATTAAATTTAGTTACAAGGTTAATAAAGACAACGAAAAATATCATATTCTTTCCAGTAAATTAAATAATTATTATCCTAAAGAGTCAAGTATTATTATGTTAACCGAGAATTCTATGAAAGAAGAAATAGTTGCTTCTAAACATGAATTGGAAAACATGGGTTTAGATATTAATAACTTTGTTTATCCCTATAATGGTATTATAGAACCCGCTAGAAATATAGTTAAAAACCACTATAATTTCGGCCGTGGCGGCCCGCATCTAAATCAAAAATTTCCAGATCGCTTTATAAATTATCTACCACTTTCTGTTCATAGATTGAAAGGAATTTCTTTTGAAGAAAATCTTTTAAGAAAAGAAGCTTTAGACTTACTTCTTACAAAAGCAGCTGATAAAAAAGCATTATTAATATTCTATGCTCATACTGGAAATGGTAATTTTGATTCAAAAAGATTAGAATACATAATTAAAACTGCTCAAAAATTAAATTATAATATAACCACCTTTAAAGAACTTAGTGGAAAATAATTAATATTTCCTAAATTAATTTGGTTGCCAACATTTCTTGACATCACATATATATAATAATATAATTAAGGAAACAAATTAATAATTTAAAAAGCGTTGATAAGGAGAGTAAACTATTCATAAGTTCAACAGAGAAAGATACCTGAGGCTGGAAGTATCTGTACTAATTGGTAGTTGAAGACCACCTTGGAGCTGATAAGAAGAACTATTTAGTATTCTTATCCGGTTACCAAAACCGTTAAAATAGATAAGAGGGTTTATTAACCTAATTAGAGTGGAACCGCGGCTTAATTCGTCTCTAGAACAGATGAGTTAAGCCTTTTTTAATTTTAAATATATTTTTTAAAAACCAAAAGGAGGGAATTTTATTGAGTAAAATTAATGTAGAACTTCCAGATGGAAGTGTCTTGGAATATGAAGAAGAGAAAACAGTAGAAGAAATTGCTTATTCCATCGGGAAGGGTTTAGGACGAGATGCCATTGGTGGTATTGTAGACGGTCAAGAAGTGGATGCTGATTATTTAATTGAACAGGATGTAACTTTAAATATTATCACAATAGATTCTGATAAAGCTTTAGATATTTACCGTCATACAACATCACATATTATGGCTCATGCTGTCCAGCGACTATATCCTGAAGCCAAACTGGCGATTGGTCCGACAATTGATGATGGCTTCTATTATGATTTTGATATAGAGAAGGGATTAAGTCCTGACGACTTAGAAGAAATTGAAGCTGAAATGGAAAAGATTATAGAAGATGATTTAGAAATCAAACGAGAAGAAATGCCTAAAGATAAAGCAATTGAATTCATGAAAGAAAAAGGCGAAGAATATAAAGTGGAACTTATCGAAGAAATTGAAGATGAAAAGGTAAGTTTTTATAGACAAGGTGATTTTATTGATCTCTGTAGAGGTCCTCACTTACCATCTACTGGTTGGGTAAAAGCCTTTAAATTATTAAATACTGCCGGAGCTTATTGGCGTGGGGATGAAAACAATAAGATGCTGCAGAGAATTTATGGAACTGCCTTTAGGAAGGAAAACAGACTTGAAGAACATTTAGAACAGTTGGAAGAAGCTAAAAAACGGGACCATAATAAACTAGGTAGAGAATTAGATCTATTTATGACTTCTGATCTTGTTGGTCAAGGATTACCCCTGCTGAAGCCTAAAGGTGCTAAGGTAGTTCAACTCCTACAGCGGTTTGTTGAAGATGAAGAAGAAAAAAGAGGTTATCGGATGACAAAAACACCTTTTATGGCTAAAAAAGATCTATATGAAGTTTCGGGTCACTGGGAGCATTATAAAGATGATATGTTCTTAATTAATGAAGATAATGAAGATGAAGAGACTATGGCTTTAAGACCAATGACCTGTCCTTATCAGTTTACAATGTATAATTCCAAACTGAGAAGCTATAGAGACCTACCGATTAGATATTCTGAAACATCTACATTATTTAGAAATGAAGCTTCTGGTGAAATGCATGGTTTAATCAGATTAAGACAGTTTACAATTTCGGAAGGGCATTTAATTGTAACCCCCGAACAGCTCGAAGAAGAATTCAAAGGAGTCCTTAATTTAATAGACTATATCATGGATACTTTAGGTATTAGAGAAGATATTTGGTTTAGATTTTCTAAATGGGATCCCAAAAATAAGGATAAATATATTGATAATCCAGAAGCTTGGAAAGATTCTCAAGAAAAAATGAAAAACATTCTTGATAAATTAGATTTAGATTATGTAGAAGTTGAAGATGAGGCTGCTTTCTACGGCCCAAAATTAGATATCCAGTTTGAAAATGTGCATGGGAAAGAAGATACAATAATAACTGTTCAAATTGATTTTGCCTTACCTGAAAGATTCGATATGACTTATGTAGGAAAAGATAATGAGAAGAAAAGACCCTATATAATTCACAGAACTTCAGTTGGTTGTTATGAAAGAACTCTAGCAATGTTAATAGAAAAATATGCGGGAGCTTTCCCTACTTGGCTAGCACCTGTACAAACAGTAGTTTTACCTGTATCCGATGATCAGGTTGATTACGCATATGAGATAAAAGATAAACTATTTGAAGAAGGTGTAAGAGTAGAAGTAGATGATAGTAATGAAAAACTTGGATATAAGATCAGGCAGGCTCAGTTAGAAAAAATACCATATATGTTAATTGTAGGTTCCCGTGAAGCGGAAGAAGGCAGCGTTTCAGTCCGTGATAGAGATGAAGGAGATCTGGGAGAATATAGTTATGAGGAATTCAAAAACAGAATCCTGCAAGAAATAAGGGAAAAAGTCAAATAGGGAGTTGACATAACGTCATCTTTTGTGGTACAATTTAATTCGACAATGAAGTAGAAACCACTGTTTCTCACCAATAATAGGATTATTGGTTAATAGTTAGTATGTTTTCTTTGAGGCGATTTATGTCTCCTAACTTTTGTGAATTCAGCGGGTGGTTTCTACCACCCGTTTTTTAATTTATTGTCAAAAAAAAGTGGAGGTGCATAAAATCAGTAATAATAATAGTTTGCGTGTTAATGATCAAATTAGAGCTAGTAAAGTTAGGTTAATCGATAATGAAGGTGAGCAGATTGGTGTCAAAGATTTTGAAGATGCCATTACAACAGCTCAGGATAGAGGTTATGACTTAGTGGAAGTAGCTCCCCAGGCAGATCCACCTGTATGTAAAATAATGGATTATGGTAAATATAAATATGAGCAAGCTAAAAAGCTACAAAAACAAAAGAAAAATCAAAATGTAATGAAGGTTAAAGAAGTGCAGATGGGTGTTAAAATCCAGGACCACGACTTTAATGTTAAGTTGAAGCAAGCTCGTAGATTTTTAAATGATAAGAACAAGGTTAAAGTTAGGATTCGCTTCCGGGGTAGAGAAATGGTTCATAAAGATATTGGTTATGAACTTATGGATCGACTAAAAGAACAAACCGAGGATATCGGTAAAGTTGAAAGCGGCCCTAAAATGGAAGGCCATAATATGCTAATGTTCTTAACCCCTAAAAGTGAAAATTAAGGAGGAATTAATCTATGCCTAAACTTAAAACACATAAAGGAATTAAAAAGAGAGTTAAGGTTACTAAAAGTGGTAAAATCAAAAGAAGAAAAGCTTTTAAAAGCCATATTTTAACTAAAAAGTCAAGTAAAAGAAAAAGACAATTGAAAAAACCTAAGATGATGGATAAAACACATCAGAAGAAATATAAAAAGTTACTACCATATGAATAAATAGACATTTGGTAAGTTTCGTAAAGGAGTGATTAATCATGGCTCGTGTCAAGAGAGGCTCAAGAGGACGTAAAAGAAGGAAGAAAGTTTTAAAATCTGCCAAAGGTTTTATTGGTTCTAGAAGTACACTCTTTCGTCCTGCAAAACAAGCTGTAAATAAATCATTACAGTACGCATATAGGGATAGACGACAAAAGAAACGTGAGTTTCGTCGTTTATGGATTACAAGAATCAATGCGGCAGCTAGACAAAATGGTCTATCTTATTCCAGATTTATTAATGGTTTAAAACAGGCAAATGTTGAAATAGATAGAAAGATGTTAGCCGACTTAGCTGTAAATGATAAAGATGCATTTAGCGAACTAATAGAAGTAGCTAAAGCTGAATTATAAAAAATACTTAAAAACCCGGCAATTGCCGGGTTTTAACTATATCAAGGTGAGATATTTATGGAAAAAATAACAAGTATAAAAAATGATAAGATCAAAGAACTTAGAAAATTATATCAAAAAAAGTATAGGAAATCTAAAAGTCAGTTTATTTTAGAAGGATTGAGGTTAATTCGTGGTGCCTATAAATCAGGTGCAAACCTTGAATTAATCTTTTTAACCGAAGAGTACTATGAAAAACATAAAACGGAGTCTTTTATTATCAATAATGAAGATAAATTTGTATATGTTTCCGCTAATTTAATAGAAGAAGTAGCTGATACAAATAATCCCCAGGAAATAATTGCAGTTGTAAATGAACCCCAAACCAGTATAGATGAAGTGTTGGATAAAGAATACATATTGGTAATTGACCGTATACAAGACCCTGGTAATATGGGCACTATTTTCAGAACAGCAGCCGCTGCTGGATTTCAATCAATACTAATTACAAAAGGTTCAGTTGATGTCTTCAACCTGAAAGTTTTAAGGTCTTCAGTAGGTGCAATTTATTCTTTACCTTTTGTTAAGGATATTGAGTTAGAAGAACTTACTGAATCCTTTAAAGAAAGTCCCCTTTCAATTTATGCAGCAGATCTTAATACAGATAATTACTATAATGAAATTTCCTATCAAAAACCCTTAGCTTTAGTAATAGGTAATGAAGCAGGTGGAATTCGTCCTGAAATATTAGAATTAGCTGATCACAAATTAAAAATACCACTCAAAAGTAATATAGAATCACTTAATGCGGGAGTAGCTGCTGGAGTCATAATGTTTAAAATAGCAGAAAATTAAAAAAATAAAGAGTTATATCCTTGTCAAAACAAGGAACTTGTGATATAATTTAAAAAAGTTAAAGAACAACTATCTCTGTGAAAGGGTGTGGTATTTTTGGGTGTAACTACATCACTGTTCTGGAAATTGTTTGAGGAGACTGGTTCGGTCGATGCTTATCTGGCATACAGAAGACTATTTAGAACAAAAGTGGGAAGAGGTAGTTGATTTCTAAGCAATTAAATACATATAAAGGCTAGGAAAGAGAGAGTAATTACAGTATCCTAATACAGGGAGAAAATGCCAGTAGACTGAGAGCATTTTTATAATTGATCTGTAATGAAGTTCACTCTGGAGCTGAAGGCTGAACTAAAAGTAGGCCTTATCCGGGTAATACCGTTATCAAAGTCAAGTGATCTCAGTACTCTGAGGTAACTAGGGTGGTACCGCGATGATCTCGTCCCTTTTTGAGGACGAGTTTTTTTTATGTCAAAAATGGAGGTGTAAAAAATTGGATTTATTAGAAGAGATTAAAAATATCGAACAAGAAGTGGAAAAAAAGTTTGAAAACGTTAAAGACCTTGACCAGTTAGAAGAACTAAGAGTAAAATACCTAGGCAAAAATGGAAAAGTAAAACAGATTTTTAGTAAAATGGGTCAGGTAGATGATGACAAAAAGCCGATTGTGGGTAAAGAAACTAATATTTTGAAAAACAAAATACAAAATCTCTATAATGAAATCAAAGAGAAAAAAGAAAAAGAATTAAAAGAAAAGAAGTTAAAGGAAGAAACAATTGATGTTACACTGCCGGGAGTAAAGAGTAATATCGGGCACAAAAATCCTTTTACTCATATTATTGATGAGGTAGTAGAACTATTTTTAGGAATGGGCTTTAGTATTGAGGAAGGACCAGAAGTAGAAACTGAATACTATAATTTTGAAGCTTTAAATATACCGGAAGACCATCCGGCGAGAGATCTACAAGATACCTTATATATAGATGATAAATATTTATTAAGAACCCATACTTCTCCGGTACAGATTAGAACTATGGAAAAGCAAGATCCACCAATTAGAATCATTGCTCCCGGACGAGTTTACAGATCAGATGAATTAGATGCTTCTCATTCCCCAAATTTCCACCAGATAGAGGGGTTAGTAATTGATAAGGATATTTCCTTTAGTGATCTAAAAGGTACAATAGAAGAATTTGTCCATCAAATGTATGGTGAGGATCGTGAAATAAGATTCAGACCAAGCTATTTCCCCTTTACAGAACCTAGTGCAGAAGTTGATGTTTCCTGTAATGTTTGTGGAGGAGAAGGTTGTTCCTTTTGTTCCTATACCGGCTGGGTAGAGGTTTTAGGCTCAGGTATGGTTCATCCCAATGTATTAAGAATGTCAGGTCTTGATCCTGATGTATACAGTGGTTTTGCTTTCGGAATGGGCTGGGATCGAATTGCAATGTTAAAATATGATATAAACGATATTAGAGTACTGTACGAAAATGACAAAAGATTTATCCATCAATTTTAACGAGGAGTGTGAAATAAATGCAGGTACCATATAATTGGTTAAAAACATATATAGATTTTCCCTATACTCCAGAAGAACTGTCACATAAATTTACAATGGCAGGCTTGGAGGTAGAGAAACTAGATTATTTAGGTAAAGGATTAGAAGATATTAAAATTGGTAAAATTATAGAAATTAATAATCATCCTAATGCAGATAAACTTAAAATTTGTAAAGTAGATATTGGAAATAAAGTGCTTCAGATGATTACAGGGGCTCCCAATGTAAGAGTTGATATTAAAGTTCCCGTGGCAGAAGTTGGTGTTACCTTACCAACCGGGATGAAAATAGAGGAGACAAAGTTAAGAGGTAAAGTTTCTGAAGGTATGATTTGTTCTAAAGATGAACTCGGCTTACAAGAAGAAAGAGCCAGTGGAATTATGATTCTACCTGATACCGCCCAGGTGGGCGAGAAGTTTGTTGAATTTCAGGGACTTGATGAATATGTCCTTAATTTAGATTTAACCCCTAACTATGCTCGTTGTTTAGGATTATTGGGGATTGCAAGAGAAGTTAAAGCAATGCTGGATGATCCACCTGAAATAGAGAAACCTAAAATTGAAATAGAAGAAGATAGATCTGATCCTATTGATGAAAAAGCAGCTATTAAAATAGAAGATGAAGAATTGTGTCCTCGTTATGCAGGGAGAGTTATAAAAGACGTGAAAATTAAACCCTCTCCTAAATGGATGCAGAGACGTTTAGAGGCTGCGGGGATTAGACCTATCAATAATATTGTTGATATAACTAACTATGTATTACTTGAATACAACCAACCTCTTCATGCTTTTGATTTGGGTAATATAAAAGATGGTCAAATTATTGTAAGAAGAGCTAAAGAGAACGAAAAGGTTATAACATTAGATGAAGTAGAAAGAACTTTAGACCAAGAAACTCTCGTTATTACAGATCCTGAAAAGATAATTGCAGTTGCGGGAGTAATGGGTGCAGCCAACAGTGAAGTAACCCGTGAAACAACTGATATATTCTTAGAGGCTGCCTATTTTGAACCGACCAGTATTAGAAAGACAGCCCGCAAACTTGGCTTACCAAGTGAGGCATCACATCGTTTTGAACGCGGAGTTGATATTGAAAGAGTTATAGAAGCGGGAAATAGGGCTGCCTATTTAATGCAGCAATATGCAGAAGGAACAGTAGCTAAAGGAGTATTGGATAATTATCCTTTACCCTATCAGGATAAAATAATTGAAGTTAGTCTAGCAAAGGTTAATAGATTACTTGGAATCAGCTTAGAAAAAGATAAAATAGAAGAGATGTTAAAGAGATTAGAAATTGAAGTAGTAGAAAAAGGCGAAGATTTATTAAAGGTGAAAGTTCCTTCTTATAGAAATGACATGGAACAGGATGCAGATGTTATAGAAGAAATTGCTCGAATCTATGGCTATAATAATATACCTACTACAAGACCTAAAACTAATGAAGTAGGTCATAGAACACCCAAACAAAAGATTGAAAAACAAATTAAAAATTTAATGAATGCAGCTGGATTAGATGAGATAATAACATTTAGTCTTACTGGACCTCAAGACTATAAAAATTTAATGCTACCTGAAGATCATAGATACAAAAAATGGGTTAGTATTAAAAATCCATTGAATGAAGCATTTGGTTTACTAAGGACTTCTTTATTACCAGGTTTAATAGATTCAATGGCTACAAATGCTAAAAGACAGATTGAAGAAGTTAAATACTTTGAAACAGGTCGTACCTTTTTAAATCAAGGTCATCAAAAAAGACCACTCGAACATACCAAATTAGCAGCCGGTTCTATGGGAGCAGGCCAAGATATTTGGGATCAAGATGCACCTGATTTTTACTACCTTAAAGGTGCTTTAGAAGATCTGTTTGAACGCTTGGATTTAAGTACTGATATTGAATTTGTCCGTGGTGAGGAAGTATTTATGCATCCCGGCCGAACTGCAGATATAATGTATAAAAATGAAAAAATTGGAGTATTAGGTGAACTAAAACCAAAAGTAATTGACAACTATGACCTTAAAGATAGGACCGCTGTTACTGAAATTGATCTAGGTACTATTTTTGAAGAGGTAGAAATTGGTGACTATTTGTTTGAGATGTTACCTAAATATCCAGCCGTTGATAGAGATCTAGCAATTAAAATTTCAGAAGACGTACCAGTGATGGAAGTATTAAATTTAATTAACAACTCTGATGATAAAATCTTAAAAGAAACTGAGTTATTTGACATCTATCAGGGAGAACAGATTCCTGCGGGACAAAAATCAATTGCCTTTAAATTATTATTCCAGGCACCTGACCGTACTTTAACTGACCAGGAAGTAAATGAAGTAGTTAATAAAATTGTTGTTGAGCTGGAAAGTGAGTATGAAGCCGAGATCCGAAAAAATTAAACAGGGTTGCAGGAATTTCAATTATAATAGTGAATTTATTAAAGTAGAACATTAACAAACAGGGGTTGGATAATTATGGAAAAGTATAAAGAAATAAATAAGGTTAATATCAGTATTTTAGAAGAAGAATTAGTTGTGAAAGGTGAGGTTTCTGAAGATTATGTAAAAGATCTTGCCGAATATATAAATAATGTGGGGCGAGAGATTCAAGAAACCTATCCCCGTCTACCCCGCCGAACGTTATTGGGGCTAACTATGGTTAATATTGCTGATGAATATTTTAAAACAAAATCTAAGCTTCAGGATTTGAAAAAAGAAAATAAGGAGCTTAAAGAATTAAGAGATAAATTAATAAAAGATAATAATTCGCTGAAAAGAGATAATAGGGAATTAAATAAGCTTTTGGAGGAGGCAGATTGATAAATTGGGTGGTTCTATAACAGTCATTGATATTTTAATAAGTCTCATCCTTCTCTACTTTATTTTTGAAGGCTATAAAAAAGGATTTGTAAAACAGACTGCAACAATTTTAGGAATCCTAATTTCACTTTATTTAGCCATCACTAATTATGCTGAGTTTCAATATTTTCTAAAACCTTATTTAAATGTTTCAGAAACCTTTCTACAATTTATTAGTTTTGCGGTAATATTTATTGGAGTTAATATTGTAATTCAAATTTTAAGTAACGTGATTGAAAAAATGACTGATAACCCTTTTATTCAACCCGTAAACCAGGTAGGGGGAGCGCTTTTTGGTCTGATAAAAGGAGGAGTTTTAGTCTACTTTCTTGTCCTCATTTTATCAGAAATTCCCTACCAATCCTTAACTGATACATTGAACAATTCTATGTTTGCTGATAGATTTTTACAATTAACTCCATATGTAAAAGAAAATTTAGAACGTCTATTTGGCCATAACTAGAATTATGGTCATTTTTTTTAGCGAGGTGAAAATTATGCACAGTTTTAGCAATAAAGAAATATCTGATATGTTAAGTGAATACACCGATTTAATGAAAATATTTGATGAAAACAAGTACCGGGTTAGAGCTTATGATAATGCTTCCCGTATTGTTTCAGATCGAACCATTGATTTAGAAAAAATGGTTAAAGAAGATAACTTAGAAGATATAAATGGGATTGGTGAAGGGATTGCCGGTACTATCAAAGATATTTTTGAAAAAGGTTACTGTGAACCATTAGAGGAGTTAAGAGAACAGTTACCAGCTGGGTTTGAAGAACTTTTAAATATTCCGGGTTTAGGTCCTAAAACCGCTGGTAAGTTTTTAGAAGAAATGGAGATTAAAAATATAGATGACTTAAAAAAAGCACTGCAAAACAAAGAAATCAGAAAACTAAAAGGAATGGGAGCCAAGACTGAAGAAAATTTATTGGAAGCCCTTAAGGAATATGAGGAATATACAAACTATATTAATTTAGATCAGGCCCTAAAAACTTCAGAAGAACTTATCAAAAAGCTAAAAGAAAATTCTGATGAAATATTAAAAATAGAAACAGCAGGTAGTACAAGGCGCAAGAAAATTAAAATTGGTGATATAGATATCTTGATTTCGGTAAAAAATAAAAAAGATCATAAACTTTTAGAAACAATTCGCAATCTTGATGAAATTCAAGATATTCTCTTAGAAGGTGAGACTAAAATCTCAGCTCGAACTACAGAGGGCTTACAGGTTGATTTTAGGATGGTTACTGAAAAAGAGTATCCAGCTGCCTTAATGTATTTTACCGGCTCTAAATACCACAATGTAAGACTTAGACAGATTGCTAAAGATAAAAACTATAAATTAAATGAATATGGTGTTTTTGAAGATGACAAGCGGCTGAATGCAGATTCGGAGGCTGAAATATATAAACTACTGGACTTAAAATATATTGAACCTGAAATAAGGGAAGATAAAGGTGAGATTGAAGCAGCTCAAAATGATCAGTTACCTAACTTAATAACAATAGATGATATTAAGGGAGATTTTCATGTCCACTCAAATTACAGTGATGGAACTCTTTCAATTGAAGAAATGGTGAAAGCTGCAAAAGAGAGAGGGTATAACGCATTAGCCTTTACTGATCATTCTCAGTCATTAAATATTGCAAATGGACTTTCCGTTGAAAGGGTAAAAAAGCAGTGGAAAGAAATTGAGGAAGTTAGAGAAAAGCATCCTAAATTTTTAATTTTGAAAGGGATAGAAGTTGATATTAAAAAAGATGGAACACTTGATTATGATGATGAAATCCTTAGTGGTTTTGATCTAGTGATTGCTTCTGTTCACAATAACTTCAACTTACCAGCTGATCAAATGACGAATCGAATTGTAAAAGCGATGGAAAACCCTCATATTGATATATTGGGACACCCAACCGGTAGGATGTTAGGGAATAGAACTCCTTTTGAGTTTGACTATGATAAGGTGTTGGAAACCGCTTTAGAAAACGATGTAATTTTAGAGATTAATGCTTCTCCTTCTCGTTTTGATTTAAATGATGAAATGGCGATGGATGCGATTAGAAGTGGAGTTAAATTAACCATAAATACCGATGCACATCATCCTGATCAATATAATTACATGGAGTACGGAATATATATAGCCCGACGGGCCTGGGCTGAAAAAGATAATATTATAAACACTTATGGTCCAGAACAGTTAAAGAAACAGTTTGAGGTGAATTAGATTGCACAAACACAGTATAGAAGTATTAGAATTAGAAAAAATCATGAATGATGTAGAAGAACAGGCAGATACATTTTTAGGTCGAAAAGTAATATCTGAGATAAAACCTGTTAAAAACCTTAATTATATTGAAGAAAGATTACAGGAAGTAACTCAGGCTAAGAAAATATATGAAGATTTCAGTAAACCACCTTTTGGTGGAGTTAGAGATGTTAGAGATTATCTAAAAAAAGCTGATAAAGAAATAGTTTTATCTATTTCTGAATTAATTGATATTGAAAGTACGGTCGGAGCCTTTAGAAATATTAGAAACTTCTTTAATGAAATCAAAGAAAATTCTGATCAAAGGATAATAGAACGTGAATATAATTTAATTTTTGAGATTGGAGATGGAATTGATGTTTTTGCTGATCTTAGAAATGAAATTAATAGGTGTATCGATTACACAGGAGTAGTTAAAGATGAGGCTAGTTCAAAATTAAAATCTCTCAGAAATAGATTAGAAAGTATAGAAAACAAAATAAGAGACCAATTAGACAAGATCACAAAAAGTAGTAATTACCAGGATATGTTACAGGAATCGTTGGTTACCAGACGTGAAAATAGGTATGTGGTTCCTGTAAAAAAAGAATATAGAAATTCTTTTGACGGGATTGTCCATGATCAGTCTTCCAGCGGAATGACAATCTTTATGGAACCGATGGAAGTTGTGAAATTAAATAATGAGCTGCGGGAAGTAAAAGAAGAGGAAGAAAGAGAAATTTATCGAATTCTACAGCAGCTATCTTATTTAGTGGCCGATTTTTCAAAGGAAATAGAAGATTCACTGAAAAATGTAACTATCTTAGATCAAATTTTTGCCAAAGCAAAATATAGTATGATGGTAGATGGATCTGCCCCTAGTCTAAACGATCAGGGGATTATTAAGATCAATGAAGGTAGACATCCTCTTTTAAAAGAAGATCCAGTACCGATTAGTATTGAAGTAGGAGATGGTTTTAACAATCTAGTAATTACCGGTCCTAACACTGGTGGTAAAACAGTTAGTCTAAAAACTGTTGGGCTTTTTGTCTTAATGGTCCAAAGTGGTTTGCATATTCCGGCTGAAGAAGACAGTCTGATTGCTGTCTTTGATAAAGTATTTGCCGATATTGGTGATGAACAAAGTATTGAACAGAATTTAAGTACTTTTTCATCTCATATGAATAATATAAGAAATTACTTAGAATCAGCAGATTCTAAGAGTTTAGTATTACTTGATGAACTAGGAGCGGGTACCGATCCCCGTGAAGGTGCAGCCTTAGGTATTTCAATTCTAGAAAAGCTTAAATCAAAAAATGCAATTACGATTGCTACTACTCATTATAGTCAGTTAAAAAGTTATGCTTATTCCTTCCCCAGGGTTCAGAATGCTTCAGTAGAATTTGATCTTGAATCTTTAAAACCAACATATAAGTTAATTATGGGAGTTCCTGGTGGAAGTAATGCCTTTGAAATAGCATTACGCTTAGGTTTACCAGAAGAAATTGTGGAAGAAGCAAGGAAACTAATAGATAAAAAGGAACTTGAAGTTGAAAACATTATTAAAGAACTTAACAATGAAAGAAAACGTTATCAAGAGTTACGGGAAGAAGCCGAATATAAGCATCAAAAAGTAAGTAAAATGAAAGAAGAGTATGAAGAAAAGTTAGATAGCTTTAAGAAAGAAAAAGAAGAAATAATAAAAGAAGCTAAAAAAGAAGCAAAAGATATTATTAAAGATGCTGAAAAGAAAAGCAAAAGAATCATCAGAAATCTTAAAGAAGAATCTGATGCTACACGTCCCGAACTAGATAGAAAAGCTACAGAGATTAATAAATCCTTAAAAGATTTCAAAAGTAAGTTGGAAATTGAAAAAGAAGAACAAAAAAGAGAAACTCAACAAGAAATTGAAAAAGGAATGACAGTACGGATAAGAAATCTAGGCAAAAAGGGAAGGGTTGTAGATATAGAGGGTGATAAGGCAATTGTTGAAGCAGGAGTAATGAAAATAAATGCAGATAAAAGTGATCTTATCCCTATCGAGATGCCTGATGTAGAACAGGATAGATTAGTAAAAAAATATCAGGTTAAAAAGAACCAGAGTACGACAAATAGTCTTGATTTAAGAGGTATGAGATATGATGATGCTCAACGAAAGCTTGATAAGTACCTTGATGATGTTAGATTGGCGGGATATAACACAGTAGAGGTAATACACGGAAAAGGAACAGGAGCCTTAAGAAAAGCCGTTGAAGAAGTTTTAGAGGGTAACTCTTTAGTAGAAGACTATCGCTATGGTAATCAAAGTGAAGGTGGAATGGGAGTAACGATTGTAACTTTAAACTAAAAATAAATATTATTTAAAAATAGTTATTAAAATAATGAAGCCCGGAGAATCTTTCCCCGGGCTTTTATTGATTTATTTAATTTTGTTTATTCTCCCTTGTCTTCATTTAAGAACTCCCAGATATCAAAAATAACACTATCTTCAGGATTAATTGTTTCTACTTCTTCATCTGAGGGATGTTCAGGACAGTACTGAGTCGGTTTTGTTTCATATTGAACATCTCCATTATTATTTTTCTTTGGGATTCCCAGTTGAGAATCTATAATCTGAATAGGTTCCCCTTCTTCTACCATATATACTCCTTTGGTAAGATTTTTAGGATCTGTACTTCCATCATTAGTTTCACGGAAGTTAATTTGAGTTGGACCTAATCTTATCCCGCTTTTTTCTATATAAGTGTATTCCACGATATTTTCTTCTGGACAGTTGCTGGTTGCTAAATATCCAGTATTTTTATCTATCCTAGCTGTTTCAACTGGTCCATGTAAACTTTCTGCTTCGCGCGGAACATTTTCTTTTTTAAATAGTTCTTCTTTTACTTTAGGTGTATATTTATTTGGTAGCTTTCCTGTTATAGGATCTATTGAAACTGATTCTAAATTATTGGGTTTGCTGAAGTAAGCTACTTCACGACCTTCAACAACTTTTCTCATATATTCACCCCAGAGGCGAGCCGCTTCCGAACTTGAAATTGTCCGGGGGCCATTTCCTTCTGAATATATATAGTTTCCATTACTATCTTTTTCATCATAAACCATTTCCTGTAAGTTATCTTCACCAATCCAGACACTGGTTACTAAATCAGGTGTATAACCTACAAACCAAGCATCTGTATAGTTATTGGTTGTACCTGTTTTACCTGCAACTGGACGATCTAAATCGGCTCTCCAGCCAGTTCCTTGATTGATGACTGATCTTAACATATCTGTCATCAAGTAACTTGTTTCAGAACTTAAAACGATTTCTTTATTAGGATGTGCTTCATATATTACCCGACCATCGCGATCTAAAATCTTTGTAATGGCAAATGGTTCAGTTTTGATTCCATTATTGGCCAACACCCCATAAGCTGTTGCCATTTCAAGAGGTTTAACACCTCTGTTTAATCCACCAAGAGCTAATGAATAATGGTCCGAATAATTATCTGCTGCTTCAAATGTATTAATTCCCATCTTTCTTGCTGTTGAAATCGTATCACTTACTCCTATCTTTTGCAGAAGTTTAACAGCTGCAACATTAATAGAATGGGTTAGACCTTCTCTTAAACTAACTAAACCACGATATTCATTTCCAAAGTTAGTTGGCCAAATTTCTTTATCTTCACTATCATTATTTTTCGGGTTCGCCATCGGCATATCATTTATTATATCAGCCGGTGAATAGTTATTTTTCACTGCTGTGGTATAGACAAAAGGTTTAAAAGCAGACCCGGGCTGACGTACAGCCTGCACAGCTCTATTAAATTGATCATCCCCACGACCACCTACCATTGAACGAATAGCTCCAGTTTTGGAATCTATAGTAACTAAAGCCATTTGTGGTTGCTTGGGGTCAGCTGAATCTTTCCTATTTACTGTAGGTATATACTTTTGTTGTATAGCATTATCAATTGAGTTATTTGCAATTTCTTGCATTCTGGTATCCAAAGTAGTGTATACTTTCAAGCCGCTTCCATATACCATATTGGCACCATACATATCTAAGAGTGTATCTCTTACATATCTAATGTAATATGGAGCTTGTAGATCATTACTGCCATCATTTTTTGATTTTAAAGTTAATTCTTTTTGTTTAGCTTGTTCAGCTCTATTTTTATCAAGATAACCTAATTCCACCATTTTATTTAAAACTACATTTCTTCTTTCAATTGCTTTTTCTTTATTATTATATGGTGAATAATAATTAGGGGCCCGGGGTAAACCTGCGATAAGAGCAGATTCACTTAAAGTAAGTTCAGAGACATCTTTACCAAAATATTGGTTAGCTGCTGCTTGAACACCATAAGCACTGTGTCCCATAAAGATTTCATTTAAATACATTTCTAAAATTTCTGGTTTTGTATATTTTCTTTCAAATTGAAGGGCCAGATAAGCTTCTTGAATTTTCCTGTAATATGTTTTTTGTTGATGCAGGAGTGCGTTTCTAGCAAGCTGTTGTGTAATAGTACTTGCTCCTTGGGCCCGGTAACCAGCTCTAATGTTAGCAACTACTGCTCTTAAAATACCAAAAAAGTCAACTCCGTTGTGCACATAGAAATTTTTATCTTCAATTGCTACGATTGCTTCTTTAAGATGGGCCGGTATTTTATCTAAAGAAACATAAGTTCGGTTTTCTCTGTATAGTTTTGTAAGTTCTTCACCTTCTGAACTGTAAATTACGGTTGTTTCACTGGACCCTTTATAATTGGTTATATCTGGAGTGTCTTTTATTATCCAGGAGATGGCTCCTATAAAGACACCCATTGTTAAGGATATAATTAATATTAATGCGACAATTATGTAACGGCCCTTCTTATTACTCATAATTATTTTCACCTCTCAATTGCATATTATATCATAAATTTTTATCTGATGGTAGCACTTGTTAGATACTATCCAATCTGTTATAATTATAAACAGTTTATATTTACCATTTTAACGATAGATAGTAATTAAATCAAGGGGAGGTGTCTAATCTGACAAATTTTTGTCAGATTAATTATGGACATTAATAAACAGTTAAAAATATTAAAGCAAGGCGTAAGTGATCTAATATCAGAAGAAGATTTAAAAGAAAAACTAATCGAAGCGCAAAAAGAAGACAGACCGCTTAGGGTGAAGTTAGGCCTTGATCCTACAGCACCAGATATTCATCTCGGCCATACTGTAGTTTTGAAAAAGTTAAAACAGTTTCAAGACTTAGGTCATGAAGTATATCTAATAATTGGAGATTTTACGGGCCGGATTGGAGATCCCAGCGGGAAATCCAAAACCAGAAAACAGTTAAGTGAAGCCGAAGTAAAAGAAAATGCCCGTACATATGAAGAACAGTTTACAAAAATTTTGGATGAAGATAAAACCAAGTTAGTCTTTAATAGTAGTTGGTTAGGTGAAATGGACTTTGAAGATGTAATTAACCTCTCTTCAAAATATACTGTTGCACGTATGTTAGAAAGAGATGATTTTCATAATAGGTATCAGGAAAATAAACCAATCGGTATCCATGAATTTTTCTATCCTTTGATGCAGGGTTATGATTCAGTAGCAATCGAAGCTGATGTAGAGTTAGGTGGAACTGACCAGAGGTTTAATCTCTTAGTAGGTAGAAACCTGCAGAAGGAATATGGACAAGAATCACAGGTTTTAGTTATGATGCCTTTATTAGAAGGACTTGACGGTACAGAAAAAATGAGTAAAAGTCTTGGAAACTATATAGGTATTGAAGACAAACCGGCTGACATGTATGGTAAAGTAATGTCAATCCCGGATGATTTAATTGTAAGATATTTTGAATTGGTAACTAATACCGATGTCAAAGAAGTAGAAAAAATAAAAGAAGCGATTGAAGAAAAAAATGAAAACCCAATGGAATATAAAAATCAGCTTGCCCGCACCATTGTCAAAGAATATCATGGTGAAGAAGGTGCTAAAAAGGCAGAAAAAGAATTTGAAAGTGTC
>JAIPEX010000138.1 GCA_021736945.1 Halanaerobiales bacterium
CATTTAAGAGAAATCTCATTTGATGAAGCACTAAATTTAATTACTCAAACTACTGGTTTAGCCTATAAATGGGATGGTAATACAGTAGTTGTAGCCACCCCTGAACGTATTGAAGAAGTTTATGAAGATATGAATATTGAGGTGTTACAGTTTGAAAATATTAATTTAGAACGCGTAAAAAGTGTTGTGAGTAGTATATATCCTGAGTTAAACATACAAATAATAAGAGAAAACACTCAATTATTATTAGTGGGTAATCCTGATATAATAACACAAGCTGTTAATTTAATTGATAGAGTTGATTTTCCAAAAGTAGAAACTGAAGAACAAGCTACTGAAGCGGAAGTAAAGCAACAAGAAGAAGCTGAAAGTGTTGTTGAAATCATTAAAATAAAACATGGTAATTTGAGTGAAGTTGTTGATAATATTAGAACTCTTTACTCTAATTTAATCGTTCAAACTGTAACAAATAATGACCAGGTTATATTAAAAGGTAAGCAAAGTACTATTAATGAAGCAAAAGACTTAATTACAAAAATAGATGTGCCTGGTAAAGAAGAAAAAGAAACTGAAGAACAAGCTGCAGAACAAAAGGTAGAAGAAGTTACAGAAATTGTGAATGTTGAAAATATTAGTCCTGATGATCTTATCAAAAAAATAAAAAATGTATATCCTGATTTAAAAATGACATACGAAGAAATTAATCAGCAATTAATTATTAGAGGTCCAGAAGAAGAAGTACGAAATGCTCTGAAGCTAGTGGATAGATTTGACCAACAAGAAGAAAAAAGAACAGAAATAGTAAGTGTTGATTATGTCGAAATGGAAAATGTAAGTTCAATTGTACAGGATAATATACCTGAAGTTCAGGTTAGTACTAATTCAATGACAAAAGAAATAATAGTTTCAGGTAAAGTAAAGGATGTCAAAAGAGCAGTAAATTTAATTAAAAATATTGATATTCCAAGAAGACAGGTAATTATTGAAGCTAGGGTTGAAGATATATCTCGAACTGAAGCAGAATCTCTTGGTATAACAAGTCCTGAAAGTAATTTACCTAAAATAGAATTTACTAAAGATCCTGAAGGACAAATCAATGGAATTACTGGTAGCTGGCCAGATTACTTAAGAGCCTTAGAATCTGAAGGTAAAGCAGAAACACTTGCGAATCCTAGATTAATGACTTTAAATGGAGAAACAGGTAGTATGTTAATTGGTGATCGGGTTCCAGTAAAAGGTGTTAATGCTGATGGTGAAGTTACAATTTCATACATCGATGCCGGTATAACACTTGAATTTGTTCCTTGGATTACAGACGAAGACTATATTGAATTAGAAGTAAGTCCTAAGGTTTCTTCTCTTGGTGAAGAAGTATATGAAGGATATCCATCAATACAAACAAGAGAAGTGACTACTAAACTTAGATTAAAAGATGGTCAAACCTTTGCTATTGGTGGCCTAATTCAAGAAGATATGCAAAACAGTGTATCAAAAGTACCTATTTTATCTGAGATACCTATCTTGGGACACTTATTTAAATATGAAACTGAAAGTTCAGAGAAAACAGAATTAGTTATCTTTATAACTCCTAGAATAGTGGAAGACAGTCAAAGAGAAGAAGTAAAGGCTAAAGTTAACGCCTTAAATAGTAAAGATAAAGCAGAAGCTGAAGTACCTGCTACAGAAACCGAAGACTCGGAAGAAAATGAGGTAGATACTGATACTTCAGAGAAAGAAGAATCTGAAGAGGAATCGACTCAAGAAAGTAACTCTAATGAAAAGGAAACAGAAGAGAAAGAAACAAGTCAAACAAGCACTGAACAAAATACATTTCAAAATTTAAGTGAAGAAGAATTACAGGAAGTATTAAATTCATCGCGTAAAACCAGAAAATATGATGAAGATATCCCAAATAATTTAAACTTCCTTTATACAGTAAAAAGTGGTGAAAGTGTCAAGGATATTGCATATAAATATGGCTTAACACCTGAAAGCATTATAACAGCTAATAATAATGAAAAAGAATTTGAAAAAGGTGAAATAATTACATTAGTTATTCCAGGATCTCATTTAATAAGAATAGGTGAAAATCAAAGTATTCAATCTGTAATAGATGATTATGATGTTACTTTAAAACAGATATTGGAACTTAATCAATTAAAATCTGTTGATCAAATTAAATCTAATATGTTATTAATACTACCATATGAAGTAAGATAATTGTGAGGTTTTAAATATGTTGAATTTTCATACCGCTGGTGAATCACATGGCAAAGCTTTAATGAGCATTGTTGAAGGCTTGCCTGCTGATATTGAGGTTGATGTAAATATAATAAACGACTACCTTGAAAGAAGACAGCAGGGTTATGGCCGCGGCAATAGAATGAAAATTGAAAAAGACAAAGTAGAAATCATTTCTGGGATTAGAAATGGTAAAACTATAGGTACTCCAGTTGGTATGATGATAAAAAATAAAGATTGGAAAAATTGGAAAGAAATCATGGATATCTATAATATTGATATTGATGATGAGGTGACGAAACCACGCCCCGGTCATGCAGATTTGGCTGGGGTTTTTAAATATGGACAAAAAGATATTAGAAATATCTTAGAAAGAGCAAGTGCTCGTGAAACTGCGGCTAGAGTTGCAGTTGGAGGACTTCTATATAATTTCTTAAAATATTTTGATATTAATTTAATTAGCCATGTAATTCAAATCGGATCAATAAGTATTGATAAAACAATTGACAATATTGAAGATATTCAAAAAATAATTAAAAGTTCAAAATTAAATTGTATTGATCAAAACAAAGAAAAAGAGATGGTAGATTTAATTAATAAAGTTAAAAAAGAAGGAAATTCATTAGGCGGTATTGTTGAAATTAGAACAAATAGAATGATTCCTGGACTAGGTTCTCATTCTACCTGGAATAAAAGATTAGATCAAAGTATTTCCGCTGCAATGATGAGTATCCCTTCAGTGAAAGGTGTAGAAATTGGTAATGCCTTTTCAAATGCTGTTAAAAAGGGTTCTAAAGTACATGATGAGATATACTATAATGATGATAAAGGATATTATAGGAAAACAAACAATGCCGGGGGTATAGAAGGCGGTATTACAAATGGTGAACCATTAGTTATCCGATTGGCTGTAAAACCAATACCAACCCTCTCAAAGCCCTTAAAGACCGTTGATATTAAAACCAAGAAGCAGGAAGAAGCCTTTAAAGAAAGGGCTGATGTTACGGTAGTACCTTCTGTAGGTGTTATCGGTGAAGCTATGTTAATATATATTCTCTCTAAAAAGATATTAATAAAATTTGGTGGAGACAATATTAAAGAAACTGTCAGGAATTATAAAAATTATATAAATAATTTATAACTGGAGCGGTTTAATATTGAAATTAACTGATACTAATTATGATAAACTTATTACCTACATCTTAATAGCTATCATAGCAATTACTCCCTTATTATATTTTCCCTATGTTGAAAAAGGGGATTTATATCCCACCGGTTCAAACCAATATCAGTTAATTCGTTATGATAATATATATAAACCCAAGATAACGGCTGTTTATTATCTTGTATTATTGTTAGCAGTTATAATATTACTAAAACAATATTATGATAAAAATAAAATCAAGACTGACCTTAATAATATAAGTATATTTTTGTTTTTAACCTTTACAATCCTCTCCACTATCTTTTCAAAATATTATTATCAATCTATATATGGACGTCCCTTTAGATGGGAAGGACTTATCACATACATATCTTATGTTTTAATTTTTATTACAGCCGGTTATTTTATAAAAAAGTTAAGACACTTAAAGAAAATAATTAAATATCTATTTATATCTGGTTCATTAATATCGATTTATGGTTTAATACAATTTTATGGATTAGATTTTATTAAAAGAGATCCCTTAAGAGTTAATATGAGTAGGTCTTTTTCTACTCTAGGTAACCCAAATTTTGCAGCAAGTTATATAGCTATTATTTTATCTCTTTCATTAGTTTTATATGTATTTAGTGAGAAAAAAAATAAGTTATATAAATATGGATTTTTTAGTTCCTTGTTTTTTGCATTCTTAATTGCTACAAGTACACGAAGTGCTTTAGTAGGGTTTTTAGTTTCAACAGTGATTTTTATTACACTGTTTCATAAATATTTAAGAAATAATTTTAAAAAAATTATTATAATAATATTAATTTTTATAACTATTTTTGGCATCATGGATTCAGGTCAACAGTACTATTATTCAAGAAGAGTACTTTCTTTATTTACTGATGTGCAGACCTTAGCTACTTCTGAAGATGAGACTGAAATAGAAAAAATTGGTTCAAAAAGGTTTGTAATTTATAAATTCAGTATCCCATTGTTAGTTAAAAATCCATTATTAGGTTCAGGGCCTGATACTTTTGATAAAGTATTTCCTCATGACGAGTTCAATGAACTATCAGAAGGAACGGGGCGTAAAATTGTTGATAAAGCCCATAATGAGTATTTACAGATTGGAATAACACTTGGTTTACCTGCTTTACTTTTCTATCTATTATTACTCTATAATATTTATAAAAAAGGTTTTCAGGTATTAAAGAAAGTGAAAAATAAAATGACTGATTTAAATATTTATCATGTAGCATTATTTATGGCTGTGATTTCTTATACCGTAACAGCTTTATTTAATATAAGTGTGGTTTGTGTAGCACCGGTATTTTGGGCAATTTTGGGATTGAATGTGGCAGCAAGCAAAATGGAGGAATAAGATGAGAATTTCAATGATTGGTTTTATGGCTTCGGGTAAAACAACAGTCGGGAAAATACTGGCTGAAAAGCTAGAATATGAATTTATAGATCTAGACCAGTATATTGAAGAAATAACTCAGATGAAAGTTCAGGAAATATTTAAGCAAAAAGGTGAAAAACACTTTAGATTTCTAGAGAAAATATTTTTAAAAAAGTTATTAAGACAATATGAAGAATTGGTGATAGCACCAGGTGGAGGTATAGTATTAGATAAAGAAAATATTAATTTATTAAAAACTATATCCATTCCTTTTCTTTTAAAAGCTAACCCAACCATCATTTTGGAGAGAATAGAGGATATATCGAAACGGCCACTTTTAGATCAGGATAACCCTAAAGAAACTATAGTAAAACTATTAAATGAGAGGGAACGATACTATAGTCAGTTTAGTAATGTTATAGAAACAAATCATAAAACACCAGAACAGATAGTTGAAGAGATACTAAATAAACTGGAGAGTTTATAATGAAAGAAATTAATATAAATATAAAAACAAAACCAATTAATTATAATATAATATTTACTGATAATATCATTGAAAATTTAAGTTCTAACTTAAAAGGATATAAAGTTTGTGTAATTACTGATCAAAATGTTAATGAGCTTTATGCTGAAGATTTTTTTGAAAAATTAAAAAAAGAGCAAAAAGCTGCATATAAATTTGTAGTAAAACCCGGGGAAGAAGCTAAAAGTTTAAAAAGATTAGAAAACATTTATGAACTCTTAATTGACAAAGATTTTAATAGAGATGATTATATAATTTCTCAGGGTGGAGGAGTTATAGGAGACCTGGCTGGATTAGCAGCTTCTACTTATAAAAGGGG
>JAIPEX010000026.1 GCA_021736945.1 Halanaerobiales bacterium
ACCCGTCATATAAAGGATTATAGGGAATTAGTTTAATTAATTTAAGGATGGTAAAAGTAATTTATAAAGAACAATATATTGGTATTATTTTCTTATAAAAGAAATATATTTAACCTTTTTGGGGACTAACCATATATTACTATATTTAGTATTAGGTATATTTTTAATATTTGCAATATTTCCCTTTCTGTGGATGGTAACAACTGCTTTTAAAAGTGGTGGTGAAGTATTAACTTACCCGCCTAAAATATTTCCTAGTAGTTTACATTGGGAGTCTTTTCAAAAAATATGGACAGATGGTAATTTAATGATATATTTCTTTAACAGTTTAAAAGTAGCAAGTATAGCTACAGTTACAACTATTATAATTGCAATTCTAGCAGCTATTGGGTTTTCTAGATATGATTTGCCGGGAAGTGAATCATTAAAAGTATTATTTTTAGTTAGTCAATTGTTTCCTTTAGTTTTATTAGTAACTCCTTATTATAATATTATGAGGATTTTGGATATATTGGATACCCATTTAGCCTTGATAATTGCATATATTTCCTTTGTATTACCTTTTAGTGTTTGGATGCTCACAAATTATTTTAATGCAATACCGCGGGATATGGAAGAGTCAGCTATGATAGATGGAACTACAAAATTTGGTGCGATTATTAGAGTAACTTTACCTCTTGCAGCACCCGGTATCGTAGCAACTACTATAAATGCATTTATTTTAGCATGGAATGAATTTATTTTCGCACAGACATTTATAGATTCTCCAGACTTAAGAACATTACCAATAGGTTTAAGGGCTTTTATGGGACAATATCAAACGGACTGGAATTTACTAATGGCTGGTGCTGTAATAAGTACTATACCAGTAATTTTATTGTTCATGTTTTTACAACGTCATGTAATTGCCGGCCTGACTTCAGGTGGTGTAAAAGGATAATAGTAATAAGTTAAATTTAGATAAATATTTTTACCGATATATAATTTGGTGTGACGGGTGATTAATATTATAAATTACTATAAGGTTATATTTTGGTTTTTTAAAAAAGAAGTTAGTTATTTAATAAAAATCAACCAATTTTAATAATACTTTTTACCGTGTATTAAATATTAATTACAAAATAATAATAATCACCGTTTATCACTTATTAGTTGAAATAATTAAAAGAATTATATATATAGACAATATATAGAAAGGAGAAAAGTATGAAAAACAAAATTAAAGTAAAAGAAGTTACTAAAGACAATTTTGCTAATTATGGACAAGTAATAAAAGAGCCTTCAGAAAAAGACTGGACCTCTCCCTCTGTAGATTATTGGTCCAATTTAGGAACAATAGATTTTAACCAAACTGAAGTTGAAGTGAATTTAGGTATTGCAAAAAGTAGAAGCTTAGAATTTACAGAACTTGAAAGACATAATCAAAGTCCTGAGATGCTTATACCAGTAGGAGGCGAAATAATTGTACCTGTAGCTACTGGTGAAGATGCTTCCAAAAAAGAGGCTTTCTTGATTTCAAAAGGTGAAGCTTTAATTTTCAAAAAAGGAATTTGGCATTCCACTCCATTTCCTGTAGAAAACAAATGTAAGTTTTTAGTATTATATAAAAGAGATACAATCCCACATGATAAAAATATGATTAATTTAGAAAATGAATATACTTTGGAAATGAATTAATTAAATTAAATTAAATTAAAAATATTAGAAGAAAGTGAGGGGATGAATAAATGCCTGTTATTAATATTGATGGGATTGGTGGCAACCTTAGTAGAGATCAAAAAAGAGAATTAGTTAAAGAATTAACTAAAAAAACTAGTGAAATCACCGGTATTTCAGAGAGTGCATTTACTGTCCTAATTAAAGAGATGGATTATGATAATATTGGAGGCGGAGGAAAATTGCTTTCTGACATTAAAAATAAATAATATTTTTTAAAGAATCAGGGAGGTATATCTGTTATTGTATTGAATAAATTAAATAAGAATTATGTAATCGATTACAAATAATGTGGGTTAAATCAGTAAATATTCCCTATTAAAACTGTATAAGTACCTATATAGGATATGTTTTATTATATTTAAATTTTTTTTAACACATTTAATTAAAACGATTACATTAAAGGAGGAAAAATATGTCGGAAGCGGATAAAGTTAAAAAATTTATTAAAGAAAATAAAAAAAACATTAAAGCGACTACAAAAAATTTAATTAATATTTTTAGCGATACAGGAAATGAAGCAGAGATTGCTGCAGAAGTAAAGAAGATAATGAAAAGACTTGATTATGATGAAATCAGGGAAGATAGTCTGGGAAATGTTATTGGGAGAATAGGAAACGGCTCCAAAAAAATAATATTTGATGCCCATATGGATACAGTACCGTCAGGGGATAATAGCAATTGGACAACAGATCCTTATCAGGGTACTTTTAAGGGAGATAAGGTATATGGAAGAGGTGCCTGTGACGACAAAGGAAGTCTTGTCTCCTTTCTATATACAGGAAAAGCGATTAAAGAACTAAATTTAGCTGATGAATTTACAGTTTATATTAGCGCTTCTATTATGGAAGAGACTTGTGAAGGAGTCGCTTTGGGTAAAATGTTAGAGGAACAGAATATAGAACCAGATTTTGCTGTTATAGGTGAAGCAAGTGACTTTAAGATTTGCAGAGGACACAGAGGAAGAATGCTTCTAGAAGCAGTGTTTTCCGGGAAATCGGTTCATGCTAGTGTACATGAAGATGATAATCATGCGATCTATAAAGCAACACCTTTTATTGAAGCAGTAAAAGACTTGAATCAAAGACTGCCCGAAGATCCAGTATTAGGTAAGGGCGATATTTGTGTAACAAAAGTTGAGGTTGAAACAAATTCATTGAATTCTACTCCTACAGAATGTAGGGTTATTATGGATAGAAGAACCACTACGGTTGATAGTAAGGAAAGTGTCTTAAAAGAATTATCCGAATTACCTGGTGCTGAAAAAGCTGAAATAAGTCTCATGACTTTTAATGATAAAACTTATAAAGGAGCACAAATAACAGCAGAAGAATATTTTCCAGCTTGGATTTTGGATGAAAACCATGAATTAATAGAAGCTGGCAAAAATGCATTTAAAGAATATTATAAGGAAGAACCTGAAATTGATGTTTGGGGCTTTAGTACAAATGGTAACTATACAATGGGTAAAGCTGGTATTCCCACAATGGGTTTTGGTCCTGGGAAAAGCGAAAATTGTCATATTAATAATGAATATATAGATATTGATGATGTAATAGAAGCTATTGGGTTCTATTCATTATTACCAAAGCATTTAAACTAAAATAGGATTTAATTTAAAATATATTTAATAATAATATATTTTAATTAATATAATAATACTAAGGAGGAATTTTAAGATGAGACCTAATTTAAAAGGGAAGCATTTACTTACTACTCAGGATTGGACTAAAGAAGATATCGAAGACGTTATGGAAGTGACAAGGAAGTTAAAAGAAGATAGGTATTTAAATATACCTCACGATGATATTTTGAAAGCAAGAACATTCTTCATGTTATTTTTTGAAGAGTCAACCAGAACAAGAAATGCATTTGAAGCTGGAATTACTCAATTAGGAGGACATGCTCATTATTTAACCCCTAAAGCTACACAAATAGACCATGGTGAAACTGAACAAGATACTATAAAGGTACTAAGTCGTTATGGTGATGGGATGGGAATTAGAAGAAGTGAGCCCGGTGGAAGTAAATATATGAAAACATTGGCCAGTTTTGCAGATATACCGGTACTTAATATGCAGTGTGACGATTACCATCCAACTCAAGCACTAGCTGATCTTTTTACTATTAAAGAAAAATTTCAAAATGATTTAAAAAATAAAAAGTTTGTAATATCTTGGACTTATGCACCGAATTACATAAGGCCACTTTCTATGGCACAATCTCTTGCTTTGTTAATGCCTAGGTTTGATATGGATGTAGTATTAGCTCATCCTGAAGAATTCAGATTAAAACCTGAAATTATCTCTCAAGCTGAGAAAAATGCAGAAAAAGCGGGAGTTAATTTTGAGATTACACATGATATGGATGAAGCATTTGCTGATGCACATATTGTTTATCCTAAGAGTTGGGGTCCAATTATGCATACAGAAGATGAGCAGGAAGGTTTAGATTTAATTGATAAATATCCAAATTGGGTAGTTGACCAAGATAAGATGGATTTAACTGATCCAGAATCCTTATATATGCATTGTATGCCTTTTGATAGAGGTGTGGAAGTGACTTCAGAAGTTGCTGATGGAGAACATTCTGTAATTTATGACCAAGCAGAAAATAGATTGCATTTACAAAAAGCTCTAATGGCTTTAACAATGGCCTAAGGAGTATATATAAAGATTGTAAATATGAAAAAAGAAAGGAGGTTTTAATATAGATTTTATTATACTTGCTCGCTATTTGTTAACGGGCACGGGTGAAATAAAAGAAAATTATGGAGTCAGGATTGAAGATAATCGGATAGTTGAAATTGACAAGAATGATAAATTAAAAGAAACTTATCCAGATGCTGAAATTAAAGATTATCGAGATAAAATATTATCTCCAGGTTTTGTAAATAGCCATATGCATTTTTATGGAATTTTATCACATGGTATAACACCTCCGGTAGAAATTGATGGTTTTGAAAGTTTTCTTAGAGATTTCTGGTGGCCTTTGGTAGAAGACGAATTAACTCCTGAATTAATACAGGCTGGAATGCGAATGTCCGCCTTGGAATTAATTGATAGTGGAGTGACAGCTGTATCTGATATTTTGGAAGCACCTAAAAGTGTACCAGGAATCTTAAAAAAAGAAGCAGAAGTTATTGAAGAGCTAGGATTAAGAGCTATTTTATCTTTAGAATCCTCTGAAAGAGTTTCTGATGAGCTGGCAGAATTAGCTTTAGAAGAGAATATTAAATTTTATGAGGAATATAAAGAACATGATTTAATTTCTGGGAGACAATGCTTACACACTACTTTTACTTGTAGTAAAGAATATATTAAGAAGTCTTTTGAGATGGCAAGAAAAGTGGGGGCTAAATCCCAGTTACATCTTTCCGAAAGCCAATATGAGGTAGATTATTCTCTGAAAAAGTATGATAAGAGACCTGTAGAATTATATGACGAATTAGATGTTCTGGGAGATGATTTATTGGTTTCTCAGGCTGTTAAAGTAAATCAGAATGAAATTAAATTATTAAAAGTCAATAATGTGGGGGTTGCACATTTACCGATTAGTAATTGTGAAGTAGGAGGAGGAGTTTCTCCTGTTCCCTCAATGTTAAAAGAAGGTATACCGGTTGGATTGGGCACCGACGGATATGTAAACAACTTTTTGGAAGTTATGAGAGCTGGTTTTTTAATTCATAAAGCCCACCATGAAAATCCCGCTGTTATGCCAGCTGAAGAAGTTTATAAAATGGCAACTCAATATGGAGCTCAAGCAATTGGGAATGATAAGTTAGGTAGGATTAAAAAAGGAAATCTTGCTGACCTAATAACTGTTAATATTTCATCCCCAACTCCAGTAAATCAAGATAATCTTTATGAACAATTAATACTATTTCATAATCCTGAAAATATTAGTGAAGTAATAATCAACGGTAAAATGATTAAAGAAGATGGGGAAATTAAAGGATATGATGTAGAAAAAATAAAAGAAGAAACTAGAGAAGCAGCCAGAAAATTGTGGGGTGAATAAATAATGAATATGGAATTAGAATTTTTAGGAATGGAATTAAAAAGTCCTTTTATAATTGGTTCAGGTCCAATAAGTTACAATGCAGAAGGAGTTATAAGAGCTCATAAGGCAGGCGCTGGTGCAGTTGTTACAAAAACTTTAAGAGATAATGCTGCAAAAAATCCATATCCTCATATAAGCGAAGCCGGTTCTTCAACTCTTATTAATGCGGAAAAGTGGACTGATTTAGAACCGGAAACTTGGATAAATGAAGAAATTCCAAAGATTAATAAAAATGCAAAAGACTTAAATTTGATTGTATCATTAGGTCATACAATACCTGAAGTTAAAAATTGGGTTGAGAAAATTGAAAATGCTGGAGTAGATGCAATAGAAATAGTTTCTTATATGGAAAATTCCATTATAGAAATGGTAGAAATAGCAAAAAAAAGAGTAGATGTACCTATTATATTAAAGGTGAGTCCAAATTGGACTGATCCAGTTAATACTGCTGTTAAAGCAGTTGAAGCAGGTGCTGATGCAGTAACAGTAATGGATTCAGTCGGACCTGTATTAAGAATAGATATAGATACTGCTCAACCACTAGTAGCTGGTGAAAATGGTATGGGCTGGATGACAGGAAAAGGTATTAGGCCTATAGCCCAGGCAATTATAGCAAAATTAGCTCAAAAGGTAGTTGTTCCAATTATCGGTCTCGGCGGAGTTATAAAAGCTGAAGATGCTATTGAAATATTGATGGCAGGAAGCACTGCTGTTGGTGTTTGTACTACCTTATTAACCCACGGAGTTGACCATTTACATAAATTAAATGATGAGACAGAACAATTAGCTCAAAAACTTGGTTATCAAAATATTAGCGAGATAAGTGGAAGTGCATTAGTTAATTTACCATCAGAAGAAAATAAAGAAAAATTCACTTTTGAATTTCTTAAATATGAGTGTATAGATTGCCAAAGATGTGTAGAAGTCTGTCCTTATCAAGCCCGAGAACTAAAAAATATGAATATGAAACTAGATGAAGAAAGATGTCGTTATTGTGGTCTATGTGCTTCTGTTTGTCCTACCGACGCACTTAATATTGTGTAATGATGATAAGACATTTAAAATAATTTGAAATAATATTTATTTAGAATTTATATTGCTTTATATTTTCTGAATTCTTAAAATATTATAACTAAGAACACTAAGGAGGAAGTTTTAATGATTAAAATTTTAGGTATTGGCAGTAGTCCCCGGAAAGCAGCTACAGAATATTCGCTTGAACAAGGACTCAAAGCAGCAGAAACAGTACCAGAAATAGAAACTGAAATGATAGTATTACGAAACAAAAACTTACCTCATTGTATACACTGTGATAGATGTATTAAAGAAGACAGTAGATTTTGTGTTTATCATGATAATTATGATAAAGAGATGTATGAAAAGTTTTATAAAGCTGACGGATATTTGATCGCCTCCCCGGTATATACAATGAATATAAATGCTCAGTTAACTTCATTTTTCAATTTACTAAGGCCTACTTGGAATGTAATGCAGAAAAATCCAGCCTATTTTTGGGATAAAGTTGGAGCTGCAATTTCAGTTGGAGGAACAAGACACGGTGGACAAGAAACAACAATTAACTCTATACATGGATTTTATTATACCCATGGTATACATGTTATAGGTGGTGCTGAAACATACAATGGTGGCACTGTCTGGAGTAAAGATAATCTAAAAGAAGGAGCCCAATCTGATGAAGAAGGGATGTCTACTGTTCGGGCTATTGGACAGAGATTAGGTGTGGCTGCTTATCAATTGAATCATGATAAAGAAACAAATCAAAAGTTATTAGAAGAACTTGAATTGTATTAGTATTAAGTTTATAAGAAATTTTTAAAAGGAGGTTAAAAGCTTGAAATCCGATGTGATTAATAAGTCTAGTAATAGGGTGGATGGATATGAAAAAGTTACTGGAAAGGCCAAATTTGGAGCTGATTTAAATTTTGGCAACGAACTTTATGCAAAGACTGTTTATTCTGAATACCCTAGAGCTAAAATAAAAGATATAAAACTAAATAAAGCTAAAAATATAGATGGTGTAGTAGATATAATAACTGCTGAAGATGTACCAGGTACTAATGAAATGTTTGGACGTTTTCCTGTTTTAGCTGATGAAGAAGTTAAGTATATAGGAGATGGGGTAGCTGTTGTAGCTGCTGAGAGCAAAGAAATAGCTGAAAAAGCTGTAAAATTAATTGAAGTAGAATATGAAGAGATTGAACCAGTCTTAGATATGAAAAAGGCTGTAAAAAACAAAGAGAATTTAGTTCATAGTGATAAAGAAGATAATATAATTGAACATTCTCATCATTTAATGAGAAAAGGTGATATTGAAGATGGTTTTAAAGAGGCTGATATAATTTTAGAAAGAACCTATTATACGCCTTTTGTTGATCAAGCTTATATAGAACCGGAAGTTGTGATAAGTATTCCTGATCCTTATCGAAATGGTATTGAAATTCATGGTTCAATTCAGAATCCTTATTCAATTCAGGAAAATATAGCGAAAGTAATGAATCATAAAATTAGTGAAGTAAAAGTTATCCATAGTACTATAGGCGGTAGTTTTGGTGGTAAAGATGAATCTGTAATGATGATGGCAGCTCGTACATCAATTTTAGCAGAAAAGACTAAACGCCCTGTGAAAATGGTACTATCAAGAGAAGAAAGTATGACAGAAAGCTGTAAAAGACATCCTTATGAAATAAATTATAAAATTGGAGCAAAAAAAGATGGTACTATTGTAGCTATTCAAGATGAAGTATACACTCAAGGCGGTCCATATAATAATAAAGCTATGTTTGCTAATTGGAGAGGTTCAGTTCATGCAACCGGGCCGTATCAAGTTGAAAATGTAAAAACTGATTATTATGGAGTATATACTAATACCATTTATGGAGGGGCGTATCGCGGTTTTTCCGCACCTCAAACAGTATTTGGTATTGAATCATTAATAGATGAATTAGCTGAAGAACTCAATATGTCACCCAAAGATATTAGATTAAAAAACTCTTTAAAACCGGGGGATACATTTGCAACAGGTCAGAAAATGGGTGAATATAATATTCCTGTACCCATAAAAGATATTATTAAAGGTGTTTGTAAAAAGGCAGACTATGAAAAGAAAGTAAAGAAATTTAAAGAATTTGACAAAAATCACGAAGAAATAAAAAAAGGTGTCGGTATTTCTTGTACCCTACGTGGAGCTGGACTTGGAGGGGAAGGCATTGATACAGCCGGAGCTACCCTAACTATCGATAAAGATGGCAGCATAACATTAGTAAGTGATTTAACTGAAATGGGGCAGGGAATGAGAACAGCTCATGCCCAAATTGCGGCTGGAACTCTTGGAGTTAGCTTAGAAAGGATTACATTCCTTAATACTGATACTTCAATAATTATGGACGGTGGACCTACAGTAGCCTCCCGGGGGACTTTAGCTGGTGGTCAAGCTGTAATTGCCGCAGGTAAAAAATTAAAAGATAGATTGAAGAAAGTCGCAGCTGAAAAATTAAACTGCAGTAAAGAGAAAATAATAATAAGAAATGATCAGGTTTATGAAAAGGACAACCAAAATAACAGGATGGATTTTGATGAATTAATTGGAGTATGTATTGCAGAAAAAGGGATATCTTTAAGTGCTCAGGGTTGGTATAATCCTGGCCCCGAAGAACTTTCAGAAGAAACTGGTCAAGGCAATGCTTATCCCACTTATGTTTATGGGTGTGCTGTAACGGAAGTAATAGTTGATACTAAAACAGGTGAAGTAGAAGTAGAAAAAATAACTGCTGGTTATGATATAGGTACTCCTATTAATCCTCAGCAGGTTAAAGGCCAATTATATGGTGGTATACTGCAGGGCTTAGGATATAGTGTAATGGAAGAGTTCGAAGAAAAAGAAGGATATTTAAAAACTAATAATTTTGATGATTATCTAATTCCTAGTATAAAAGACACACCTGAAATTGATGTCATATTATTTGATTTTGAAGATGATTTTGGGCCTTATGGAGCAAAAAGTGTTGGAGAATTAGGAATAGAACTAGTAGCGCCCTCTGTAGTAAATGCTTTTAAAAATGCTACAAATAATAGGATAAGAGAAATTCCATTGAATTTAGAAAGAGCAAGATTAGGTAAAAATCTTAGTAAATAAGGAAGGAGGTATATAAAAAAATGGATTTTGATTTTTTACAACCAACAGAGATTGACCAAGCTTGTAATTTGTTAAAAGATTATAAAGAAAAAGCGAAAATAATATCTGGTGGAACTGATTTTATGATAGATTTGCATAAAAATGACCTTTCACCTGAAATTGAATATATAATCGATGTAAGTAATTTAAACGAGTTAAACTATATTAAAGAAGATGGTGATAAAATAGTAATAGGAGCGGGTACTACACATAACGAGATAGCTAATAATCCTATAATAAATAAATGGGCACCAGTGCTTGCGAAAGCAACTAATTCTATTGGCTCACCTCAAATAAGAAACAGAGGTACCTTAGCAGGAAATATTGTGACGGCCTCTCCAGCTGCAGATTCTGTACCAGCTTTATTAGTATTAAATGCTACGGTGAAAATAAAGTCTTTTTCAACTACTAGGGAAATTCCTTTAGAAGATTTCTTTATAAATCCTTATCAAAGTAAAATTAATGAAGATGAACTAATTGTTGAGATTTCTTTTAAAAAACCTCCTATTAAATGTAAAAGTGGCTTTAAGAAACTGACTAGGAGAAAAGCTGTAGATAAAGCAAGGTTAAATATAGCGATACTTGCTTTACAAAAAAACAATGGTGAAGTTGAAATGTTAAGAATTGCTCCCGGATCGGTTACCCCTACTCCAGAGCGGTTTGTAGATACTGAAAATATTTTAATAAATAAAAAGCCAACTAAAGAATTAATAAAAAAAGCTGCTGAACAGGTTTCTTCCACTATGATTGAAAAATCTGGATACCGGTGGTCAACTGAATATAAAAAACCTGTAATACAAACTATGGCTAGACGTATTCTCACTCAAGTATTGGAGGTGGAATGATGGAGGCATTAAGTCTTGAATTTAAAGTAAACGGACAAAAACACAAGCTCTCAGTGGCCCCAAACAAAAGATTACTTGATGTATTAAGAGAAGATTTAAATTTAATAGGAGTAAAAGAAGGCTGTTCTGTTGGTGAATGCGGAGCCTGTACAGTTATTATGGACGGTAAAATTGTAAATTCCTGTATGGTATTAGCTGGTCAAGCTCAAAACTCTGAAGTACTAACTGTTGAGGGATTAGAAAAAGAGGAGGGTAAATTACATCCTCTACAACAGGCTTTTTTAGATGCAGGAGCTGTACAGTGTGGTTTTTGTACTCCGGGGATGTTAATGAGTTCTTATAATTTACTTCAGGCAAACCCAGATCCAGATGAAGAAGAAATAAAAGATGCAATAACTGGGAATTTCTGTCGTTGTACTGGTTATAAGCAAATTATTGATGCTATTGAACTAGCAGCAGAAAGAATGAATAGGTAAATATAAATATATATTTGGAAAAAGGAGGAATGAATTTGCCAGCTGATATTAAGACGAATATTAAGAAAATAGCTATTCCAATCTTTTCAGTTATAATTTCATTTATACTTGGCGGAATTATTATAAAAATGATGGGATTAAGTCCCACAACAGCTTTTAAAGCACTTATCCAAGGTGGAATGGGTAATGTTAATGCTGTAGGTGAAACCCTTGTAAAAGCTACTCCTTTGGTTTTTACAGCTTTAAGTTATGCATTTGCTTATAAGGCTGGACTAATTAATATTGGTGCTGAAGGGCAATTATATATGGGTGGCTTTTTAGCAACATTAGTAGGAACAAATTTTCAAGGTCTACCAATGTATATCCATTTACCATTAGCTATACTTGCGGCATTTATAGGAGGAGGACTATGGGGATTAGTAGTTGCATGGTTAAAAGTTAGATTTAATGCAAATGAAATAATCACTACTGTTATGCTTAATTATATAGCCATGAATTGGATTAGCTATCTTGTAACAGGTCCTATGAAAGCTCCTCCAGGAAACTATCCCCAAAGTAAAGATATTTTATCAACAGCATTATTGCCTAATATATTACCAGGAAGTCGGTTACATCTTGGTTTATTATTAGCTGTTTTAATGTTAATGTTTTATTATATATTTTTCAAAAAAACAAAGACTGGTTATGAAACTAGAATTGTTGGTAGGAATAGAAAAGCAGCAGACTATGCTGGTATGAAATCCAAAAAGCTTTCCCTTCTGATAATGTTCATTGCTGGGGGAGTAGCGGGCTTAGCAGGTGCTTCTGAAATTTTAGGTATTCAAGGCCGAATGATAGAAGGATTTTCTCCTGGTTATGGTTTTGATGGAATTGCAGTAGCTTTATTAGGATTAAATTCTTCATTTGGTATTGGTCTTAGTGCGATTTTCTTTGGATTTTTAAGGAGTGGAGGAAATATGATGCAGATGCTAGCTCAAGTTCCAGTTTCTGTAATATCAATAATAACTGGTTTGGTAATCATATTCGTGATAGCAGGTCAAGCTATTAGTAATAATAGAATTGCTGGTTTACAAAAGATAATTGATTTGTTTAAAAGGAGTGAACCAAATAATGGAAAACATTCTTAATTTGATACAAAATCTGTTAATTGCGGATTTTAGAACTGCCACTCCTATTTTATTAGCTGGTATTGGTTTAATTTATATGTACAGAGCCGGTATCGTAAATATAGGTGTAGAAGGTACGATGTTAATAGGTGCCTTTGCTGGAAGTTATGGCGCATATATATTTAATAATGTTTGGATGGGAATATTAGTAGCCGCTATAGTAGGAGGAATTGTAGGAGCCATATTTGCATTTTTGATTATTACTATTAAGGCTGATCAAATTGTAACAGGAGTAGCAATAAATATATTTGCTATAGGTTTAACAACCACATTAAACAGGATATTATTTGGAGTTAATACTTCTCCCCCTGACATACCTTCTATTGGTAAAATAACCATTCCCTTTTTATCTGACATACCTTTTGTGGGGAGGTTACTGTTTAATCAACTTTCAATGGTCTATATAGCATTATTATTAGTCCCAATAACCTATTATGTTTTTTATAAAACAACTATAGGTTTAAAAATTAGAGCGGTAGGCGATCATCCTAAAGCTGCTGATACAGCCGGAGTAAATGTATTTAAAGTTAGATATTGGACTACTATATTTGGTTCTATGCTTGCAGGAATAGGAGGAGCATTTTTATCAACAGGAATATTAAGTTTTTTCACGGAGGATATGGTTGCAGGTAGAGGTTTTATAGCATTGGCAGCAGTTATATTTGGTAATTGGAATCCGTGGGGAGTTCTCGGGGCATCATTACTATTTGGTTTTGGAGATGCGATACAAATTAGAATACAGGCTATGGGTAGTAATATTCCCTATCAATTTCTAATAATGATTCCATATCTTTTAACTATTACGGCTTTAGCTGGTTTAGTGGGTAAAGTAAATCCTCCTGAAGCATCAGCTGAACCTTACATAAAGGAAGAATAGTTATGAATAAGGAGGTAATTATATGTCAAAGCTACTAGAAATGAAAAATATAACAAAAAGATTTCCGGGGGTTCTAGCTAATGATAATATAGATTTTTCTCTTGAAAAAGGTAATGTGCATTCCTTATTAGGTGAAAATGGGGCTGGGAAAAGTACATTAATGAGTGTTCTTTCAGGTTTATATAAACAGGACGAAGGAGAAATATACATTAAAGGAGAGAAAACCAATTTTAATTCACCTAATGATGCTATTAAAAATGGTATAGGTATGGTTTATCAACACTTCATGTTAATACCTAGACTTACAGTAATCGAAAATATTATTCTAGGTATCAAACAGGACAATGAGCCTTTTATAAATGAAAAAAAGGCTGCTAGAGAAATTCAGGAAATTGCAGATAAATATGGAATGGATATAGATCCATATGCTAAAGTCTGGCAATTATCTGTAGGTGAACAACAACGTGTTGAAATAATAAAAGCTTTATATAGAGGAGCAGAGATATTAATTCTTGATGAACCGACAGCTGTTTTAACCCCGCAAGAAATAGTAGAATTATTCAATATGGTTGAGCAATTATTAAAAGAAGATAAGGCGATTATATTTATAAGTCACAAAATTGAAGAAGTAAGAAATATTAGTGATAAAATCACTGTTTTACGTGAAGGCAAAAAAATAGGTACCGTTGATGCTACTGCGTCAAAGGAAAAATTAGCTCAAATGATGGTAGGACGAGAAGTGGTTTTCACAGTAGATAAAGACACTGTCTCTTTAGGAAAAGAAGTATTAAAATTAGAAAATGTAGAGGCACAAAACAATAAAGGTTTAAAAGCATTAGACAAAGTTTCTTTTGAAATCCATAGAGGAGAAATTTATGGGATTGCAGGAGTAGATGGTAACGGGCAATCTGAATTAATAGAAGTAATTGCTGGCTTAAGAAAAGCAGATAACGGTAGTGTGAAATTTTTAAATGAAGATATAACTAATAAGGACCCTCGTACCATTTTAAGAAAAGGAGTGGCCCATATACCTGAAGATAGACAAGTTTGCGGTTTGGTAATGGATATGGATATAAAAGAAAATATGGTAATGCAAGATTATCATGAAGCTCCTCATTGTAATGGAAGTTTCATGGATTGGAATTATATTACCAAACATACCAATGATCTAATTGATCAATATAATATAAAGGCTCCTTCTGAAAAGTCAGAAGCCAGAAATCTTTCAGGAGGTAATCAACAGAAACTAATATTAGCTAGGGAGTTGCATAGAGAACCTGAATTATTACTAGCTATGCACCCTACAAGAGGATTAGATGTTGGTGCAATAGAGTATGTACATGAAAAATTATTAGAAGCTAGAAAAGAAGGTAGAGCTATACTTTTTGTTTCGACTGAATTAGACGAGATTATGAATATAAGTGATAGAATGGCTGTTATTTATGAAGGTAAGATAATGGGAGAAGTAAAACCAGAAGAGGTTACAAAAGAAGAAGTAGGGCTAATGATGGCAGGCACCAAGAAAGAAGAACTTAAATAATTTTTTAAGAAAAATTTTTAGAATTATCAGAAATTATTAATTAGGGGGTGGAAAAAATTAATATTGATCTATTAATTAAGAATGGAACAATTGTTACAGTAAATGAGGAAAAAGAGGTCTTAAAAAGTCATAGTTTAGCGATAAAAAATAATAAGATATATGATATTGGACCAAAAAATGAATTAAGCAATAAATATAATAAAATAGATAAAACTATAAATGCTGAAGGGAAAATAATATTTCCAGGACTGATTAATACTCATAATCATCTATTTCAAACATTATTAAAAGGTTTAGGCGATGATATGGTTTTATCAGATTGGTTTGCTAATATGACGGCTCCAAGTGCAATCCATCTTAGATCTAAAGATGTTTATTCAGGAGCGAGACTAGGTATAGCTGAAGCAATTCACAGTGGAACAACCACAATGTTCGATTATATGTATCCTCAACCTCAACCTAAATTAACGGATGAAATAGTTACTGCGTACAAAGATTTTGGAATTAGAGGTATTGTAGGACGAGGTATGATGAATACTGGACAACAGTTTGGTACCCCAACAGAAATAATGCAGGAAACCCAGGATATAATAAATGATGTTGAAAGATTAGTAGATAAATATCATGGTAAAGATAATATTAAGATATGGGTAGCACCTGCTGCCTTATGGTCAAGTTCAGAACAATTATTGAAAAAATTATGGGAATTAGTAGAAAAATATAATATTGGACTAAGTGTTCATATTTCTGAAACTCCATTTGATAGGAAAGCAGCCGAAGAACTGCACGGGTTACCTGATGCAGAACTTCTGGAGAAATTTAATATGGTTGGTCCAAATGTATTAATGGTCCATTGTGTTCATTTGAATGAGAGAGATATGAGAATGGCTCAATACTATGACATGAAGGTTTCCCATAATCCTGTAAGCAATATGTATTTAGCTTCGGGTGTGGCACCAATACCTCGAATGATAGAAAGTGGAATAGATGTTGGTCTTGCAACAGATGGAGCAGCCAGTAACAATAGTCAGAATATGATTGAGGTTTTAAAATTTACTGCTTTATTACAAAAAGTAAACAGCATGGATCCAACAATTTTGACAGCTGAGAAAGTATTGGAAATGGCTACTATTGGAGGAGCCAAAACTTTAGGAATGGAAAAAGAGATTGGCTCTATTGAAATAGGTAAAAAGGCAGATTTTTTCATATATGATCCAGCTTTAACGGCTCAATCAACTCCAATGCATAACCCAGTATCTACTATAGTATATTCAGGTTCACAGGTGGGTGTTGAAACAGTAGTAATAGATGGAAATATAATAATGGAAAACGGGAAAATTATTAAAGTAAATGAAAGAGAGGTGATTAAAGAGGGTCAAAAAATTGCTGATGAACTTTCGAAGAGGGCTCATACAGGCGATAAAAAAAATAGGAAATGGAGATCAATAGCATTTTAAAAGAGAATCATAATAAAAATAGGAGGCTACCAATGAAAAAATCATTAGTAATTCTTTTAACTATAGTTATGATGTTGTCAATATTTTCATTAGGAGTTTTAGGAGCAGATGAGTCTACGAAAGTTGGAGTATTACTACCAGGAAACATTAATGATAGTGGTTGGAATGCTAGCGTTTATGAAGGATTAATGACAGCGGGAGAAAAGTATGACATTAAAGTTAATTATATGGAATCAGTTGCTCAGTCAGATTTTGAAGAAGCATTTAGAAATTATGCAGTTATGGATTATGATTTAGTAATTGGTCACGGTTATCAATTTCAAAAAGCAGCCAAAAAAGTTGCAGAATCATATCCAGAAACATATTTTGCTATACTAAATGGTAGTACATCTATGGAACCTAATTTAGCTTCTTATCAATTTACAAATTGGCAGCCTGGTTATTTATCTGGTGTACTGGCTGGGTTAATTACCGAAAACGATCATATAGGTGCTATTGGTGGACAGGAAATTCCTGTAATATCTGATGCCCTAGAAGCTTTTAAAGATGGTGTTCATAGAGTTAATCCTGAGGCAAAAGTAGTTATAACTTATGTTGATACTTGGTCTGATGTTGCTAAAGGAAAAGAAACAGCTTCAGCGATGATAGAAAATGGAGCTGATGTGGTTGTTACTAATGCTAATGCTGTTGGATTAGGTTCAATAGAGGCTTGTAAGGAAGCAGGAGTCTATGCAATTGGCTTTGTCAATGACCAGCATGATGTTGCTCCAGATACAGTTGTCGCTAGTGGAATTCAAAGTAACCAAAAATTAGTACTAAGAGTAATAGAAGATTATCTAAATGATGAATTTAGTGCTGGAATTTATAATCTTGGAATAGCAGAAGGTGTTGAAGGATTAAGTCCATTTTATAATTGGGAGGATAAATTACCAGAAGAAGTAATTAATAAAGTGAATGAAGTTGAGCAGAAAATTATAGAGGGAGAAATAACTTGGTCATCTGAATAATATTAATATAAAAAGCCTCTATTTATATTTAAGTAAAATGTACAAAAAGGGGATATAATACTCATTATATCCCCAATTAATATAATAAAAAAATTAGGGGGATTACAAATGAAAAAAATCAGTGTAATTTTTTTAGTTCTAATTATGGTTTTGTCTTTTGCCAGTATAAAAGTTGGTGCTGCAGAAGATGATCAGTTAAGTGTAGCTATTTTATTACCAGGACCAATTAGTGATCAAGGGTGGAATATGGTTGCATACAATGCATTGAAACATGTTGAGGAAGAACTAGGGGTTAAGACCGCATATTCAGAACAAGTGCCTGCCTCTGATTATGAAGAAATCTTTAGAGGATATGCATCATCTGGTTATGATATAATAATGGGTCATGGTTTTGAATTTGGAGATGCTGCAAAAAAAGTTGCTAAAGATTTTAAAGATAAAAAATTTATTGTTACTAGTACTAATATAACTCAAGAACCTAATGTAGCTTCTTTTAGAATTAATGATGCTCAATCAGGATTTGTACAAGGGGTAATTGCTGCTCTTTTAACTGATACAGGTACAGTAGGAACTTTAGGTGGAATGGAGATTCCTCCCATTATAAATCAACAAAAAGGATTTAAAGCTGGAGTTAAATATATAGATGAAGACATAGAAGTCATTTCCTCCTATACAGGTAGTTTCCATGATGTTGCCAAAGGTAAAGAAATGACTAAAGCAATGGCGGAAGAAGGAGTAGATATTATAGTTGCTGATGCTGATCAGACTAATTTAGGTGTAATTGAGGCTGCAAAAGAAGAAGATCTGCTTGTATTAGGTTCATCAGGTGATATTGGTAAAAACAATCCAGAAGTAGTCGTTACTAGTTTAGTAGAAGATTTCTCAGTGGCTTTTGAAACAGTTGTTAAGGAAGTGAAAAAAGGTAACTTTAAAGTAAAAGCTTATGAACTAGGTATTAAAGATGATGTAGTTAGTTTAGCACCGTACCGTAAATTTGAGGATGAAATTTCTGAAGAAAATAAAGAAAAAATAAATGAAGTAGTGGAAAAATTTAGAAGTGGAGAACTATCTGTAGATGAATATCTTGAATATTAAAGAGAGATATAAAAAGAATGAATAATAATAATCTTTGAGGGGGGAGACCCCCTTTTTTAATAACAAAATGTTTTTAGATAATCAAATATGAAATAATTTTTAAAAGGGAGGTAAAGATAATTGAAAGAATATAAACAGTATATAGATGGTAAATTCATAGAATCTACTTCTGATAATTTTATTGAGGTTTTAAACCCTGCTACTGAAAAAGTAATAGGTAAGATTCCAGCAGGTAGCATTGAAGACGCACAAAAAGCTATAGAAGCTGCAGATAGAATACAAAAAGAGTGGGCTAATTTTGCTTCAATTGAAAGAGCCCGTTATTTGAAAGCTATGTCTAAAAAGATTAAAAATAATGTAGATTATTTAGCCAGAATTGTGGCTAAAGAACAAGGAAAAATGCTTTCTGCAGCAAAAAATGAAGTATCATTTTCTGCTGAATACCTTGAATATATTGCTGGTTGGGCAAGAAAATATGAAGGAGAAATATTACCTAGTGATAGGAGAAATGAAAATATATTTATTTATAAGAAACCCCTTGGAGTGGTAGCAGATATATTACCCTGGAATTATCCTTTTTTACTTATTATTAGAAAAGCTGCCCCAGCTTTATTAACTGGAAATACTATAGTGATGAAACCTAGTAGTAAAACTCCAATGTGTGCATTTGAGTTTATTAAACTAATTGATGATTTAGATCTACCAGATGGTGTTTTTAATTTGATAAGTGGTAGTGGTTCGGTAGTTGGATCAGAATTATCTTCAAATTCAAAAGTAAGTATGGTTAGTTGCACCGGTAGCATAAAAGCCGGTCAAAGAATTATGAAAAGTGCAGCAGAAAATATTAATAAGGTTTCTCTTGAACTAGGAGGGAATGCCCCTGCTATTGTTATGGATGATGCTGACCTTAAGTTAGCTGCTCAAAAAATTTGTGATTCACGTATAAATAATACTGGCCAATCTTGTAATGCTGCTGAAAGGGTATATGTACATAATGATGTTGCTAGAGAGTTTAACAAATTATTAAGTCAGGCTATGAATAAAACTACTTATGGTAATCCACTTGAAGATAATTCCGATATGGGACCTTTGATCAGTAAAGATGCTTTAGAAGATATTGATTCATTAGTGAAAAAAGCTATTGAACAAGGTGCAAAAGCCACTACCGGTGGAAAACCACCAGATAATCCAGATAATGGGTTTTATTATGAACCCACTGTTTTAATCAATTGTAAACAGGATATGGAAGTAGTGCAAAAAGAAATATTTGGTCCAGTAATTCCTGTTGTAACTGTTAAAAACCTAGATGAAGCGATTGAAATGGCAAATGATAGTGAATATGGACTTTCTTCTTCATTATATACTCAAAATTTGGATGTAACTTTAAGAGTTAGTAATGAATTAGAGTATGGAGAAACTTATGTAAACAGAGAGAATCTTGAAGCATTACAGGGTCATCATTCCGGTTGGAAAAAATCAGGTATTGGTGGAGAAGATGGTAAACATGGGTTAGAAGAATATTTACAAACTCGTGTAGTATATATGGAATATGATCAAGAAAAGAACTAATATGCTTAATTAATAAAGAGATAAATAAAAGGGCGGAGTTAACTAATCAAGTGAAAATATTCACTTATATTATATATTTATTAACCATAAGTACTGGTTAAGTTTGCAGTTCAGATAAATATGTTATAAAATAAAAATAAATACAAAGACATCATATGACTATATGACTATTTTACATATTTCAATTATATTAAATAAATAATATTATCTAAAGGAGAGGATTATTGATGATGAACATATTAAGGGTTAAACTTGATAAAAAAGAATATGAATATCAAGAATTACCTAAAAAATATTACACTGTGGGGGGTAGAGGTTTTATAGCAGGCATTATGAATGATGAAGTGCCTCCTGAATGTTATCCCTTGGGTTCTGAAAATAAAATGATAATATGTACTGGACCCACATCAGGACTAAGTATTTCTAGTGGGGGACGCTTATCAATAGGTGCTAAAAGTCCTTTAACAGGAGGAATTAAAGAAAGCAATTCCGGTGGAATGGGAGCTGAATCTCTAGCTTCACTTGGATTAAGAGGTATAATACTAGAAGGGAAAATAAATGATGATAATTGGTATATTTTAAAAGTTGATGAAGATAAGGTGGAGTTTATTGGAGCCGAAGAATATCTAGGACTTGGTAACTATGAAACAAAGGACAAACTGGCAGATAAATATGATAATTATCATTTGATTTCTATTGGCCAATCTGGAGAATACAAATACCATAATGCTGGTTTATCTGTTTCAGATCTATTTGGTAGAACAGGTAGAATGGCTGCTCGTGGCGGATTAGGTGCCGTTTTGGGATCTAAAAAGATTAAAGGTATTTTGATAAGTTCAAATGGCAATTATAAACATCCAGCTCTGGAAAAAGATGAGTTTAAAGAAGCCAGAAAAGAATACCATCAGTTAGTAGCGAACGCTGACAGAATTAGTGTATTGAGAGAATATGGTACTGCTTCCACAGTTATGGAAGTTCAAGAATTAGGAGCGCTACCTACTCGTAACTTTTCAGAAGGACAGTTTGAAGGAGCAGAAAACCTATCAGGTGAGAATATATATGACATTATTCAAGAAAGAGGAGGAGCAGGAGAAAACTTTGAACCTTGTATGAAAGGCTGTATTATTCAGTGTTCAAATGTTTATCCTGATAAGGATGGAAATGAATTAGTTGCTCCTCTAGAATATGAAACCCTTGGATTAATAGGTTCAAATTTAGGATTATCCGATCCAGATGATGTAGCTCGAATAAATCGGATTTGCAATGATTATGGTTTGGATACAATTGAAACTGGTGGTGTGCTGGGAGTAATGGCAGAAGCCGGTTTACTTGAATTCGGAGATGCTGAAGGGTTTATTGAAGCTATAAAAGAAGTACCAAAAGATACATGGATTGGACGTATGATCGGAATGGGAACTGGAGTAACAGCTAAATTACTTAATGTTAAGCGAGCTCCAGTTGTTAAAAATCAGTGTATGTCTGCATATGATCCCAGAGGTGTTAAGGGTACTGGGGTTACTTATGCTACTTCTCCGATGGGAGCAGATCATACCGCAGGTTTAACTGTATTTATGCCAATGGATCATCATGACAAAAAGGATCAAATTGATGTTTCCCGTAAAATGCAGGTTGGACGGGCGGCTTACGATACTCTTGGTTTATGTGTGTTCTTAATGGCTGCTACTGCACCTCACCCAGAAGTAATTGTAAAAATGATTAATAGTATCTTTGATTTAGATAAAGATGAAGGCTTTATTACTGAATTAGGTGAAAAAACTATAAAATGGGAAAAAGAGTTTAATAAAAAAGCAGGATTTGATAAAAGTGATGATCGTATTCCTGAATATTTTAAGAAAGAAGCTTTACCTCCCTTTGATCTCAAATGGGATTTTGAAGATGAAGAATTAGACAGCATATTTGAAGACTTAGAATAAAGTAATTGGAGGTTATTAAAAATGAAAAATTTTGGTTTTGATTTACCTACTGAAATAGAGTTTGGTATAGGAGTATATAAAGATCTACCTAAAGAATTAGAAGATGGTAAACGTGTTTTAATCGTTTCAGATCCAGGATTGAAAAAAGTCGGGCTTCTAGATAAAATAAAAAATGTGGTTATTGATAATGGATATGAAGTAGATGTTTATACAGAAATAACCCCCAATCCTGATGAAAAAATGGTTTCTGACCTAACTAGTTATATTAATGAAAACGGTAGTGAGCAGATTGTTGTGCTTGGAGGAGGAAGTTCCATTGATGCTGCTAAAGTAGCTTCTTGTATGGCAGTCAATGATGGTTCTTTAGAAGATTATCAGTGGAATAATCGTTCTTTTGAAAATTGTTCACTCCCCTTATTTGTATTTCCAACTACAGCAGGTACAGGAAGTGAAGTAACTGGAGTAGCTGTAATAACAAGTCGGAATACAAAAAAGGGAGTAGTAGATAAATATATATTCCCTGACAAAGCAATAGTTGATCCTGAGTTGATGAAATCATTACCACCATATTTAACTGCTATCACAGGTATGGATGCACTTACACATGCCATAGAAGCTTATTTAGGGCTTGGTGCAAATGTTTTTACTGACTCTCTTGCTGAAAGAGCGATTAAACTAATAGCTGACTATTTACCCAGAGCATATGCAAATGGCGGAGATGAAGAAGCACGGTATAATATGGCAGTGGCTAGTACTTTAGCTGGAATTGCAATGGATCAGGCTGGTCTAGGGATTGTACATTCTTTAGCAAGTCCAGTCTGTGCTAATCTTCATCTTTCACATGGATTGGCTAATTCCTTTCTTTTACCTTATGGAATGGAATTTAACATAATTGCCCGTAAAGCAAAGATGAGTAATATTGCTGAATTAATGGGAGTTAAAGTTGCAGATCTTTCTAAAGAAGAAACTGCATATTTGGCAGTTAGAAAAGTTGAAGAACTCCAAAGAGAACTAGAATTAAAGGATAAAATTGTGGAAGAAACAAATGTAAAACCAGATTTAGATAAATATGCAGAAAATGCTGCAAATATGTTTTTAATAAATAATAATCCACGTAAAGCATCTATAGATGATTGTCGTAATATATTTAAAAATATTTTTTATAGTGAAAAATAGTGTGGGGCAAAGTTATTAGAAAGGGGGATTATATTGTCCTCAATTAAGAAGTCAAGTTTATCAACCCTTACTAAAAAAGAAATCCTAGAAATGATAGAAAATAATGAGTTTGAGAATAATAAACTACCACCAGAAAGCAAATTGACAAAAGAATTAGGTGTGAGTCTTTCTACCCTTCGAGAAGCGCTTTTGATGCTAAAAAAAGAAGGGGTTATAGATAAAGTACACGGAATAGGAAGCTTTGTCCATCAAAGTGCTCTTGAAGCAGAGATGAGAATTGATTTAATTTCTGATTTGAATTATTTGATAGAAGATGGTGGATATGAAGCACGTATGGAGCAGAAGGACAGTTGGGTTACAGAGGTAAATGAGATGGAAAAAGAAGAAATGAATCTACAAGAGGGAGAAGAAATATTAAATTTTGAAAGATTTTTTTATGGAGATGATATTCCTGCTGTCTGGGTTTGGAATAAAATACCTACAAAATATTTAAATAAAAATCCAAATAAGAAAGATTTAGAAAACCCTATTTACCAAATTTTTTGGGATCTATGTCAAGAAAAAATTTCTCAGTCAATATTTGAATTTATCCCCATAAAAGCTAAAGAGAAAGAAAAAGAAATTTTCCAAATAAAAAAGGGCACTCCGATGATTTCATGGAAAGAAATATTCTATAATTTGAAGGATGATCCGATCAGTCATAATCTTCTAGTATTTAATCCAGAGTTGATTAAACTAAAAATGTTAAGGAAGTGGTAAAAATGGAAAAGGAGCATCCTTTTATAATTGGAATCACGGGTGCAAGTGGTTCAATATATGGTGTAAAACTAATCGAACAGATGTTAATCAAACAACAAAATATAATTCTTACAATTACTAATGCTGGTAAAATAGTTTTAGAAAAGGAATTAAATATTAATTTGTTTAAAAACGGACAAACAGCTATTGAACAATATTTGATCAAATCACCTCAAATTTCAAAAAAAATGGTTGGAAATAGTTTGGAATACATATCAGTAGATAAAATAGATGGAGTAATAGCTAGCGGTTCTTTTAAGACCAAAGGGATGGCTATTGTTCCATGTTCGATGTCGACACTTTCAAGTGTTTCGAATGGAAGGTCCTCAAATTTGATAGAAAGGGCTGCTGATGTTGTATTAAAAGAGGGGTTACCTTTACTATTATCCCCTCGGGAAATGCCATTAAATACTATACATTTAGAAAACATGCTCAAATTGAGTAAGATGGGTGTTATAATTTCTCCACCAATGCCTGCATTTTATCATCAACCCCAAACCATAGATGACATGGTTAATTTTGTAGTTGGTAAAATTTTAGACAGATTAAACCTTGAGAATAATTTATATAAACGCTGGGAGGGCTAGAGATGACAGAAATTAATGATTTCAGAGATTTTTTAAATTTATTAAAAGAGAACAATGAGTTAGTTGAAATTGAAAAAGAAGTGGATATCATACATGAAATTGGAAGTATCATAGCTACTCTAGAAAAAAAAGAAAGAGAAGCTGTACTTTTCAAAAATATTAAAGATCATGAAATTCCAGTGACTGGAGGTATACTTGCCAGTCAAAATAGAATAGCACTTGCACTTGATAGTAAACCATCTTTAATATCAGAGAAGATGGAAAAAGCATTAAATAATCCCATTAAACCTAAAGAAGTTTCAGAAGCTCCCGTAAAAGAAAATATAATTACTGGAAATGATATAAATTTAGAAAAGTTTCCCATCCCCACACATGCTCCTAAAGATGGGGGACCTTTTATAACAGCAGGTATAACAATTGGTGGGGATGTTGAAAATGGGCGTCAGAATTTATCCTTTCAAAGGATGCATGTTAAAGGTAAAGATAAAACAGGTATTATGATTAATGAGTGGCGGCATTTACGTAACTTTCTGGATGCAGCAGAAGCTAAAGGGGAATCTTTACCAATAGCTGTTGCAATTGGAGTAGATCCTACAATTTCTATTGCGGCAGGATTGAGATATGATGGTGATGAAATGGAAATAGCATCTGCTTTGAGGGGTAAACCAATAGAAGTGGTGAATGCCCATACTTCTGATTTATTAATTCCGGCTCATGCCGAAATTGTAATAGAAGGAGAAATACCACCAAATGTTAGAGAAGAAGAGGGACCTTTAGCTGAATTTACTGGACATTATGGAGAACTTTGGAAAAGTCCGGTGTTTAAAGTTAAAGCAATATGCCATAGAAATGATCCGATTTGGCAGACTTTAAACGGAGCTTCTTATGAACATATGAATTTAGGGAATGTTCTACCACGAGAACCATTATTAAAAAGACAGGTTTCATATGTGTCTGACAATGTTAAAGATGTTCATATACCACCGTATGGTTCTGGATTTTTAGCTGTGATATCTATTGATAAGCAAAACCCTGGTGAACCCAAAAATCTAGCTATGGCTGCTATGACAGCTTATGTAAATATTAAAAATGTTATTGTAGTAGATACAGATGTTGATATTTATGATTCTTCTGATATTATGTGGGCATTTTCAAATCGTGTAGATCCTCGAGAAGATATTTTTTATATACCTAACTCCCAGGGTCATGAACTCGATCCTGCTAGTGATGAACGTGGAGTACAAACTAAAATGGGTATTGATGCTACACTTTGGAAAGAGAAAGATAATTTAGAAAAAGTAGTATATCCAGAGGTAGATTTAGATAAATATATAAATAATTAATTTTGAAAATAAGATATAGGTATGTATTTTTAACACAAGAAAATTGCCTTTTTACTCCAAAAAAGTAATAATAATTCTTCCCCCCAACGAAAAAGGCATTTTTTTCTTGTGTTATTTATTTTGCTGAATTGTATAATTAAATGCACGTAAGGTAAAAAAAAATGTGACACATACCGGTAACCTCCTTTATAATGTTGAGTAACACCACAAAACAAAACAAGGAGGCACCGACATGTGTCAAAATAATTATAACACAG
>JAIPEX010000139.1 GCA_021736945.1 Halanaerobiales bacterium
CTGATTCAACAAGTTCTTGACCTAATTCTTTCGCTTTTTCAATAACTGACATTAATTTATTCACCTCATATTTTATAGTAATCAACAATTATTAATCTTAACATTACTTACTCGATATGTCAAATTAGACAGGGTTTTAGATAGTGTCAAATTACTTTTGGATTTGAAATAGACTCCCTTTACAGTTTACTTAAAAGGCATACGCCTTCACAGCTCTATAAGTACCAGTTGCTTTACCTTTTCTCAGTGCCGGAATTATTTCTTTAGCCTCCGGATATAGATTTTTGTTCTTGCTTCTTTTGAATATTTTATCAGCCTTAATTTCAATTTTCTTTTCTTTTTTTCTTTGCTTTATTAAATTATATATGTCCGCTGCTTTACCACCATTAAACTTGAAACTCCTTAACCTGGACATTTGTTCTGCTCCTAAAGTACTCCAGCCCAAAGGACGACTGGACATTCTATGTGATAAGATATGGCTGATATGACCTTCAGCACTACAACCTAATGCATATGGGTCCTGTCTATATCTAACAACCCCACTCCAATTAGACAGTATATATCGTCGAGAATCCTTTACTGCCTTTAATTTTGTCTCTATTTCAGTCTTATTAATTATCTCTTTAAATACTTTCTCAACCCGCTCTAGATCACACTCATTTAATCCTTCCCATAGTTTGTGCCGCATCTTGGGAAGATGTCCAGTGGCCTTCATTACATACTTATTTAAATGATATCTGTCTAATACATATTTAGGCCTTGGTAACCAGTGCAAACCTTCTTTAATCCAACCTGCACCATCTCCAGCTAAATATGTAGTCTCTATAGCATCAACATCATAATGATCATCTATATAATCTATTACTTCAAGCCACAAATCTTCAACACTGTTTTGGTACAATCCACTAAAGTATTTCACATTCTTTAATTTATTTCTTGTTTTATTTTCTTTTTCCAGACCTTCATGTACATATATTAACCGGCTGATTGTCTTTTCTCCATCATTTTGTAAAGATATATGATCTTCGTCTGCTTCAACATATAGACGTTTAACTTTTCTTTTTTCTTCTGGTTTATCTTCTAACTCTCGGTTATTAATCTCACCAAGTTCTCTTATTTTGTTTTTTACTGTCTCACGGCTTAGTTTTATTCCGTTAACAGCCAAATCAGCACTTTTTTGATAGGAATGTTCGGAAGCAAGCTCAACTATCTTTGAAGCCAGACCATTATCTATTCTTTGATACCTTTCAATACCTAAAATATCATCTACAAGATAAGTGAATCCTTTATCTGCTTTTGATTTGTAATATACTCTTGAATATTTAACTTCTCCAAACGTTGTAATGAGAGTTTTCTTCATATCTTTTTGCTGAACGACCCACTGTTTTTTACGTTCTTTAGAATGTTTGATTTCATAATCACATTTCTCTAAAAACTCTTTGATAATATTACAGCCCAATTCATCCAGGTTATCTTTTACAGTATTAATTACTTGAGTGATATCACCATTACCTTGCATAAAGATGTTTTCAACTTCTTTTTCCAATTCAGATGTGATTTTTTCATAGAAATGTTGTATAATAGTATCCATAAGAAGACTCCCCTTTCTTTGTTTTTGTTGCTAAAAACATTTTATCAAAAAGGGAGTCTTCTTTCTATTTTTTTATCACATTTCTCCAAAACTTATTTTACACTAAGAGGGTTTTAAAAAGGAAAGTTATTCTGAAGTGTCTTTAAAAACCGAATTTAATTCTCCACCCAAGATTAGTATAATACTAGAAAAATATAACCAAAGCATTAAAATAATTATAGTTGAGAGGGATCCATAAATAACTGAAAAGTTTGCTATATAATTTACAAAAAGAGAAAACAGGTAGGATAAAATCGTCCAACCAAAAACAGTAAAAATAGTTCCAGGTATAACTTTTTTAAAAGATTGTTTTTTATTGGGTAAAAACATATAAAGTGTTGTAATAATTAAAACTATACTGATTGGCAGTGCATATATTTTAATTATATTTATTAAAGCAAAAATGTTTTGGTTAATTGTTAAATAATCATCAACAAACAGTAAGAATTCTCTACCAATATTAGGGAGAGTTAGTAAAAATACTATACCAATAATAATTAAAATAGTGTAAAAAACATCAATTAATTTTACAATTAGATAATTTCTTGTTTCTTTAACTTCATATGCCATATTTAAAGAAAGCATCAAAGCCCTTATTCCACGAGAAGAGGCCCAAAGTGTACCGATTATTGACAATGATAAAATACTGTAATCTCTTAAAATAATATTTTGGCGAATAAATTCCATAACTAGTTGATGTACTTCAGGTGGGAAAAATAACTCAATAGCACTTATTATTAAGTTTGTATCAAGTGATAGTTGTCCTAAGATAGCAAAAAGAATTATAAGAAAAGGGAAGAGCGATAAAGTTAAAAAGAAAGCCATTAGAGCTGCATATGCTGAAATATCATGGCGATTATATCTTTTTATCAATCTTTTAAATATTAAAGAATACTTGTTTTTTTCTTTCAGTTCACTATCCATAAAATCACCTAGCTTTATATACTTATTTGTTTTAATTTAAATTTTAGAAAGAGTTTCTAAAGTATATTCAATATCTTCATCAGTTGTATGCCATCCCATTGAAAATCTTAAGGTTCCTTCCGGAAAGGAGCCTATAGTTTTATGGGCTAAAGGAGCACAATGTAGTCCAGATCTTACCATTATTCCGTATTCTTCAGCTAGTTTAAAGCCTAAATCACCTAAATCATAACCTTCTACTATTACTGGCACTGTTGGTACTTTTGTATCCAAATCTAAAGTTCCTAAAATATTAATCTTTTTAATATTATCAAGCCCATTTAAAAACTTTTCTAATAGTTTAATTTCATGGTTATGAATTGCTTTAATACCAACGCTATTGATATATTCAATTCCAGCTTTTAGTCCAATAACACCTGGTGTATTTAAAGTACCACTTTCAAATTTATCAGGAAGAAAATCAGGTTGTTTTACACTTTCAGATAGACTACCGGTCCCTCCAGTAATCAATGATTCCATAGTTTCAGATAGTTTATCACTTAATATCATTCCACCAATTCCCTGTGGACCTAATAAACCTTTGTGGCCAGTAAACCCAAGAAAGTCTAAATTTAATTTTTTAAAGTCAATATCTAAAACACCAGCTGTTTGAGCAGTATCAATAGCATAGAAGAGATCATGTTCTTTAGCGATCTCACCAATTTCTTGAATAGGTAAAATTGTTCCAGTTACATTTGAGGCATGATTAATAAGAATTAACTTTGTGTTTTCTTTTATTTCATCTTCAATTAATTTAGAGTTCAAAAGACCTTCTTTATCAGCTTTAACATAACTTACTTCAATTATATTTTTTTCTTCTAACTGATGTAAAGGTCTTAAAACAGCGTTATGTTCTAAAGAAGTAGTTATTACATGATCATCTTCAGTTAATAGACCTTTAATCAAAAAATTTAATGATTCAGTTACATTTTTAGTAAATATAACATTCTCAGGTTCACCAGAATTAAAAAATTCAGAAATTATAAATCTTGTTTTCATAACTTTACGTCCTGCCTTCATAGCACATTGATAACCACCACGACCAGGACTACAATTTATATTTTTCATAAAATCAGTCATTTCTTCTACAACTGATTTGGGTTTATGTCTTGTGGTAGCTGCATTATCTAAATAAACTTCTTTCATTTTCTTTCACCTCTTGTTTAGAATTTAATAATCCTTTTCTTTTAAATCTCTTTTTGGTTGTTCATTAAAGTTATTAATTACCTGTCTTATATGTTCCATAGTTTTATCTATTGCTTCTTCTACAGTATATGAAAGTCGATTATTAACAATCAAAGAAAGCATTCCATGATAATATAGCATATTAACTTCATCAATTTTTTTTGCTTCTTCTAAAGTGAAATAACCATTATCAACACAGTTTGTTAATGGTTGAGTTACACTGTTTTCTTTCTCATCATTATCAGTTAAGAGAGGTAGATAAACTGATGAGGTATATTTAAAATCTTCAGGAAATAGTTTAAAGTATTTATTAATTAAAACAGTAGGTCGTTCCTCAATATTTTCACCAAAGATAGAGTAGTATATTTTTGGATTTTCAAATGAAAACCTACAAAATGTTTCCCATAACTTAATATAATTATCTAAGGGATCATTTGAATTATCAATAATTTGTTCAATTTCTTTAAAATAATCTTTCATAAAGTTAATAGAAGCAAAGAAGATAAGCTGACGGCTATTATCAAAATAGTTATAGATTGTTGCTGGATTATAACCTGAAATTTCAGCAACTTTCCTGACTGTAATATTTTCAATTCCATCTTTTTCCATTAATTCAATTGTCGAATTTACAAATACTTTAATAATTCTTTTAACTTTTACATCATCTTTATCAAAATCTATCATAAATATACACACGTCCTTTTTCACTAGATAAATAACTCATATGATTAATTGATTTTGTACTTAACAATGTAATAATATAATAAAAGATGCTACATTTCAAGACAGTAATCTTTGTGATAAGAATAACTTTTAAAAACTTGCAGGAATATTTTAAACTACAAAGAACTAAAAAAACGTGGTTAATTAATAAACATGTTTATAATATAAATATAATTACGAATATTTATCCATTTAAAGAGATATGTCAGATTAGGATCAACTTTTAAAAAACATTATGAAAGAGTGATTGTATGATCCAATTCAAAAACGATGACATAAAAAAGAAAAGAATTTTAAAAGCTTTCATTAATGCAGTCAGAAATGTGATAAGTAAAGAAGGTATTGAAAATGTAACAATTAGAAAAGTTGCTAATAAGGCTGGTTACAATAGTGCTACTATATATAACTATTTTGAAAATTTAAATCAATTAATATTTTTTGGGGCGATTAGTTTTTTAGATGATTATGTAAAAGCTATACCATTTTACTTAAATAAGAGTGATGACGAACTTGACCAGTTTTTATTAATTTGGAAATGTTTTGTTAAAAATTCATTTGAAAATCCAAAAATATTTTATGCAATATTTACAGAAAACATAGGAGACAGTTCCGAAAACCTTTTTAAAAAATACTATGAACTTTTTCCAGAGGAATTAGATAATATTCCCAAAAAATATATACCAATGCTCTTAGAATCAGAACTTTCAAAAAGATGTTCAATACATATAAAGCCGTGTATCGAGGCTGGATATTTCACAACTGAAAGGGCAGAGGAAGTTGATGAAAGAATAAGACTAATCTATCATGGGATGTTATCTTTAATGATTAATAACAGACTAAATTACTCAAAAGAAGAAGCAACAGATGTTTTTATGAAATATATTAAATCTATAACAAAAAGCCAGGCTTTAAAGTTAAGTTAAAAAACCAAAGTATGGTTAGTCCCCAAAAAGGTTAAATATATTTCTTTTATAAGAAAATAATACCAATATATTGTTCTTTATAAATTACTTTTACCATCCTTAAATTAATTAAACTAATTCCCTATAATCCTTTATATGACGGGTTTTAT
>JAIPEX010000140.1 GCA_021736945.1 Halanaerobiales bacterium
AAAAACATCCTATGATATTTGTATGTATTGGTGAAGTCAATTTAAGGTTCATAATCTTGTGCAGGCATGCTGGGAATACTTTATTATTTAGATCTTATAGTAAGTGTATAGGAGGAAATATTATATGAAAAATCGTAAAGCTGAATTAGCCCCTTGTGGGGTTTTTTGTGGAGCTTGTCCTTCTTATAAGAAGACTTGTCTTGGTTGTTCTTCAGAGAGTAAAGAGCAAAAAAGGACAAGCAAATGGGGATGTAAAGTAAGAAATTGTTGTTATAATAGTCAAAACAAAAATTATTGTATTGAGTGTGATGATTTTCCCTGTGAAAAGAATAGAAATAAACTTATTGACACTCATCCTGGTGATGTAAAATATAAATATAGACATGAAATCCCAGAAATATTTGTGAAAATGAAGGAAATGGAAGTAGAGGCCTATCTCGAATTTCAGAAAAAAAGATGGACATGTCCATCTTGTGGAGGTATTATTCATTTTTATAAATATGAATGCAGTAAATGTGGAAAAAAAGAAATCGTTTAAACATATAGGGTCGACAGTATTATCTAATATAAGGTTTATAGTTTAGTTTCTATTATTGCTGCTACCAAAGGTATTTGCTCTAAAACTCATATACAATATATAGAAACACTAAATATCATTTATAAATTTGAAAGTTGGTGAATAAAATAAATTCTTTTATTTTAGTCATTCCGATTATATTTATCCGATATGTTCTTATGAAGTTGATAAGTGAGGAAGCTATAGGAAGAGCGGGTTTTTTTCCTCCTGTAGAAGGAAAAGAACAAGTTGCTTTTTATGTTTATCAAAGTACAACGCTTATTTTGCTAATATATTTATTTTCTTCAAAAATTAAATTAAATGCAATATCAAATTATACAGGTTTAATATTATTTATAATAGGAATGCTATTATATATAAAATCAATAATAGATTTTTCTAAACCTCAAGAAAGTGGTATAAATAAAAATGGTCTATACAAGTATACACGCAATCCTATGTACGTAGCTTTCTTTATATATTTTTTAGGCTGTAGTCTTTTAATAGATTCATTTTTTTATTTTATAATATTACTCATATTTCAAATTTCAGTTCATTATCTGATATTATCAGAAGAAAGATGGTGTATTAAAAGTTTTGGGGAAGAATACCAAAAATATATGAAGAATGTTAGACGCTATATTTAAAACGAGAGACTGCTTCGCTTCTTATAAATAATATTTCTGCTATGATGAAGTTACCAACCAAACTTACTTAAATCTCCTCTGACAGAAAGTTAGTGATGAATAAAGTAAATAATTTGGATATCAACTTTCTTATCAAGTCTTTTAGCATAAGAATGTTAACTACATATAATGAGAAAGTTAAAGGTTATAATTAATAATTCCATTTATAATGAAAGTAGAAAAGAGGTTTTTAAGAAATGAAACAGAGTTTCGTTAAAAATTTTAAGGGTAAATCAAAAGAAGTGGGTATTTCTATAGGGGAGTCTATAGGTAATAAAAGATTTTTACATAATATTAATAAGATGATTGAAGCAGTGGATAAGAGCTATGGAATTAATTTTGAAAAGTTAGAAAAAGAAGCAATGTTATGGTTAGAAAGTGTTCCTACTGAATATCAAAAAGAACTAGAGGGGATTTCAATTGGATCAGGTTGTGCTATAGAAAAAATAGCTCAATGGTATTATAGCAGGATGTGCACAGATGGTGGGTGTACTAGCTTTTTTACTAAAATTAATGATTCATGGTGGGTAGGTAGAAATAATGATTATTTATTACCTAAGTATTGGGGACATGTAAACATAATAGAGATTGAGAGTAAAATACCAGTAATGTTATTTGGTTTAGAAGGGGATATATTTACTGGAACTGGCTTTAATAAAGAAAAATTATGGATACACTATAATTGGTTACCAGTGTGGGATACTCCGTTAAAAAGTAAAGAAGTTATAGCTCCTTTTATATTTGTAAGAAAAGCATTAGAAAACTGTAAAACAATTAAAGAAATGTTAATGATGTTGGAAGATACAGTAAGAGATGGTGGAATGAATTTATTTATTATTGACGGCAAAAATAATGAAGCAGCTGTTTTTGAATGTACTTGTAGAAATTATAAAAAGAGGTTAATAGAAGATTTTTATATTGCAGGAGCTAATCATTATTGTGCTCTACAAACTCCTAAAGAATTTAAATTTGATTTTAGTAATTCAATCAATAGACAAACAAGAACTGAAAAACTTCTATTGGAAAATAAGGAAAAGATGTCATTTGAAATAATGATGGATATTTTAGCAGATTCAAAGGTAGAACAAAATAATAATTTATCAGGTACTGTATATTCTAATATTGCTTGTCCGAGTAAAGACCTGATGTGGTTTGCATATAATGGTTTTCCAGCTGCTAGTGAAAGCGATTGGAAAAAAGTAGAATGGAAGTCGTAATATTAATAAAAGAAAATTGCGGATATCATTTAGATTATAAAATAGATTTAAAGATATATAAGAAGAGTAAATAAACGTCTACGATAACTTCTCTGCAACTTTATTTATTGGAATAAAACATCTTTATTTAGAGGTGAATAAAATTAACTATCAAAATATAGAATATATTATTAAAAAATTTGAAAAGCGTAATATCCAGGCTTCATATTTTGAAAATTTATTAGAAACCAAAAATAAAATCTTAAATATGATTCCTATGCAATCTTCTATTGGAATAGGAAATTCTAAAACGTTAAAAAAGATGGAGATTTCAAAAGAACTATCTGAAAGAGGAAATCAAGTATTAGATAAAACAAAGGCAAAAACAAAAGAAGAAGTATTGATGTTAAAAAGAAAATCATTGTTAACTGATTGGTATATAACAGGTACTAATGCAATTTCCATGGAGGGACATATAGTTAATATAGACCATAGTGGAAATAGGGTTGCTGCAATGCTTTATGGTCCTAAGAAGGTAATAATAGTTGTTGGGATAAACAAAATAACAAAGACATTAGAGAAAGCAGTTAATCGAATCAAAAATATAGCGGCACCTTTAAATGCTAAAAGAGCAGGTTTTGAACCCCCTTGTATAGAAGTAAACAAATGTATTGATTGTTTTTCTGATGAAAGAGTTTGTAATAGTTTAGTTACTATAGAGGGACAGGCTGATAAAAATAGGATTAAAGTGTTTATTGTAAATCAGAGAATAGGATTTTAAATATATAATCTCATTTATTATTTAATTCTTTATTTAATTTTTAGAATATTCCTCTTATAAAAAAAATAGGGGAATGAATATTTGACATAAAGCTAACCCGTATTGGAGGTTGTTATAATGGTAACTAAGGAAAATGTTGATTTAAATTATGAAGATCCAATAGAAATAGCTGAGGGAATATATTGGGTTGGGTTTTATGACGAAGATTTTTATCTGTATTGTAATCCATATTTGATAGTAGAAGGAGATGAAGCTATCCTAATTGATGGAGGTAGTCGTACCGATTTCAGTACAGTGATGATGAAGATATTACAAACCGGATTACCACCCTCTAATGTTCAAAATTTAATCTATCATCATTATGATCCAGATCTATGTGGAAGTATTCCTGACTTTGAAGAAATTATTGATAATGATAATTTAAACATAATTTCACATACAGAGAACAACACTTTTATCAAATATTATGGTGGCTCATTAGAAAGAAAATGTATAGAAAAAGATTTAAATTTCGTATGGGAATTTTCAACCGGCAGAAAACTTAAGTTTATTCGAACACCTTATGCTCATTCTCCGGGGAGTTTTGTTACTTTGGACAGTAAAACAGGTACTTTGTTTAGCAGTGATCTATTTGGGAGTTATGCAAAGGACTGGGAATTATTTTTAGAATTAAATCCAGAATGTGATGATTGTTATTCTTATGAGGACTGTCCTGCTGGAAAAGAGGAATGCCCTATTTTAGGTATTATAGGTTTTCATGTTAATATCATGACTTCTAAAAAGGCTTTAAATTATGCTTTAAATCGTATAAAAGAATTGCCCGTTCAGATGATAGCTCCCCAACATGGAAGTGTTATACCCGATACTAACACCATTGATACAGTAATAGAGAAACTGCAACTAAAAGAGAACATTGGTATTGATGACCTTATATAGGGGGTAAAACCATGGAAGTTAATAAATTACAAGAAGTATTAAATAAAGAAAAAGATGAATATAAAAATGATCCAGAGTTAATAAAAATGTTACTTGATTATAAAGGTAAAGAAGGCCATGAAAAAATTCAAAAAAGATTATTCAAAAAGTTAATCAATAATTATATAGAACTGAGTAAAAAATTGGAACAGAAAGTTCAAAAAATAACTCGAGTATCAGAAATTGACCAATTGACTAAAATATATAACAGAGTGAAGTTCAAAAAAGAATTAGAGAAAGAAATTAAGAGAGTGAAAAGATATGATAATGATCTCTCTATAATTATGTTTGATATTGATCATTTTAAAAAGGTGAATGATAATTATGGTCATGATCTAGGAGATAAGGTATTGAGACAAATTACAAATGTAGTGACTAAGACAATAAGGGAAACAGATATCTTTGCCCGTTGGGGTGGAGAAGAATTTATTGTATTAACCCCTGATACAAATTTAGATTCTGCAACTGAATTAGCGGAAAGAACTAGAATCAATATTGAAAAAGCAAAAATTAATAAAGTTGGACAAATAACCTGTAGTTTTGGTGTAACAAAATTTAAAAAAGGAGATTCTTTTAACAGCTTTACGAAACGCGTGGATAACGCCTTATATCAGGCTAAAGAAACTGGAAGAAATAAGGTGGTTAATATTAATTAGCTAAAAACAGATTGGTTTGGGTATTCCATAAAAATTGATTGGGGGAATAAAAAAATGAAAAGAGATTTGGTTTACAGTTTTATAATTTTACTGATGATAGGAATTATTATATTGAACAGTTCCTCAACTAAAGCCCATCGCCCTTTGAATACAGATGGACCTGGTACCCGAGCTAATCCACTACTTGTTCCTAATCATGAAATTTCCTGGGCAGCTTATAATAGTTTAAACAGTGCTAATGAAGTTGATTATTATCAATTTGAAGCAGAAAAAGGAGATAGAATATATGCTTCTATAGTGATTCCAGTTATTGACCGTTTAGAAAATTTCAGTCCTCAATTTGCTTTGATTGGGCCAGAACTGGATAATGACTGTGCGGGATTAAATCAAAATGAGATTGAGGATAGGTTAGAAATAAAACCAGGTGAAGGAGTTATAGTTAAAAAATATACCGGGCAGAGGACTGAAACCTTTTTTGAACCCTTTACCCAAACAACTTATTGGGAAAAACAGGAAGCTACTATTATAGCCCCAACCTCTGGTAAATACTATCTGGCAGTCTTTTCTAATCAGAATGAACAAGGTAAGTATGTACTTTCAATTGGCAGGAGAGAAAAATGGGGATTTAAGGATCTTGGCAGGTTTCCTAAAATTTGGTGG
>JAIPEX010000141.1 GCA_021736945.1 Halanaerobiales bacterium
ACCTATTCCGGAAGGATTATTTACACCTAAAATTGAGGGTGCCAGAGAACAGATTCGTAATATGACTTACAGTAGAGCCCGGGAAATGTATGGGAAAAAATTACCCGACATTGTAAAAAAACGTCTGGAAAAGGAATTAAATGCAATTATAGATAATGGATATGCAGTTATTTATCTTATTTCTCATAAACTGGTCAAAAAATCACTGGAAGATGGTTATCTTGTTGGTTCCAGAGGCTCTGTTGGTTCATCTCTTGTAGCTACTATGTGTAAAATTACGGAGGTTAATCCCCTTCTACCTCATTATCACTGTCCACATTGTCAGCAGGTTGAGTTTATCAATAAAAAGAACATTGCTGTCGGAGTTGACCTGCCTGATAAAGAATGTCCTCAATGTGGGACAAAATTTATTAAAGATGGTTTTGATATTCCATTTGAAGTATTTCTCGGCTTTGAAGGGGATAAAGTTCCTGACATTGATCTCAATTTTTCCGGTGAATATCAGAACATAATACATCAGGAAACCGAGGAACTCTTTGGCCGTGATTATGTTTTCCGGGCCGGTACAATATCTACCATTGCTGATAGAACAGCATATGGATTTGTAAAAGGCTATCTGGATGATTATAATCTTAACCTCCGAAAAACAGAAATAAACCGGCTGGTTAAGGGGTGTACCGGTGTCCGCCGCACAACCGGACAACATCCTGGAGGATTAATGATAGTACCACGTGATAAAGATATTTACGACTTTTCACCGATTCAATACCCGGCCAATGATCAGGATACTGATGTCAGAACAACTCACTTTGACTATCATTCAATCAGTGGACGCATCTTAAAGCTTGATTTACTGGGGCATGATGATCCCACATCATTACGTATGTTACAGGATTTAACCGGGGTTGAACCCAACAGTATTCCTCTGGATGATCCGGAAACAATGAGTATCTTTTCCGGGACTGAAACTCTTGCTATTGAACCGGAAAAACAAAAAGAGATTAGTTCTGAAGTTGGAACACTGGGTATACCTGAATTTGGTACCAGTTTTGTCAGACAGATGCTGGTGGATACAAAACCAACAACTTTTGCTGAACTGGTCAGAATTAGTGGCCTATCTCATGGATCTGATGTCTGGCTCAATAATGCCCAGGATTTAATTAGAAACGGCAAAGCAACACTTTCAGATGTAATTTCAGTCCGGGATGATATCATGAATTATTTGCTGGAAAAAGGATTAGAACCGGATATGGCCTTCTGGATTATGGAGCATGTGAGAAAAGGTAAAGGGTTAACAGAAAAAGAAGTAAAAACTATGAAAGAAGCTGGTGTAAATGAATGGTATATTAATTCCTGTAGAAAAATAAAATATATGTTCCCCAAGGCACATGCTGCCGCTTATGTTATGATGGCTTTTAGAATTGCTTATTTTAAAGTTCATCATCCACAGGCATTTTATACAACTTATTTTAGCAATAAAGCAACAGATTTTGATGCTCATCTTATCAACCAGGGGTATGAAAAAATAAATGAGAAAAGAAAAGAATTAAAAACTCAAAATGAACTGACGGCAAAAGACAAAGCCACCTTAAAGACACTGCAAATCGTTATGGAAGCAATAGGCAGAGGAATTAGCTTTAATAAAGTTAATCTCTACAAATCTGATCCGGACATTTTTCAAATCGGTGATAGAGGACTAATTCCACCATTGATCTGTCTCGATGGACTGGGAAAAAGTGCAGCCAGTCAGATTGCTGCCACCCGGGAAGAAAATGAGTTCACATCTATAGAGGATCTGGTCAATCAAACCGGAATCAGTAAAACAGTAACAGAAGTTTTAAAGGAACATGGAGCCTTAGAAGGATTACCTAAAAGAAATCAGTTATCATTGTTTTAAACTTGCAACTTATTGATGGCTATGGTAAAATTAAGTTGATGTTTGTTAATATGTACTTTACTTAAGGGAGTGGGGCAGCCCACTCTTTAATTTTAGTATAAATTATTACCATCCAGGGTATGGATAACTTATTCCGATTATTTTAAAATAGTCAAAGCTTTTTTGTTCATAAATACAAGATTTAGTTGTAATCTGGATATGAGTCTGGATTACCCATATTATCATATAGAAAGGGGAATAAGATGGGTAAGATAGCGGATGAAGTTACAGGTATTGCTGCTCCGATTGTAGAAACTCAGGGACTTAAACTGGTAGATGTAGAATATATTAAAGAAGGTTCGACCTGGACATTACGAATATTTATAGAAAATCCCGATGGTGAGTTAAAAATTGAAGATTGTGAACGAATAAGTAAGATTTTAAGTGATAGATTGGATAAAAAAGATCCAATTGATGAAAGTTATCTGCTTGAGGTTTCTTCCCCGGGACTGGAAAGACCGTTAAATGATCTTGAAGATTATGAAAAACATAAAGGTAACCTGATTAAGGTTAAGACCTATGCCCCACTTAACGGAACTAAAGAATTTATCGGAAAAATAATTGGTATTGAAAATAATGAAGTAAGCCTGGAAAGGGAAGGAAAAAATAAGGGAGTGATTAAAATTCCTTTTACTAAAATTGCACATGCTCATTTGACTGTTGATTTTTAAAGGAGGAATACAGGGATGAATATAGATTTTATTCAAGCTCTAGATGATATAGAAAAAGATAAGGGAATTTCCAAAGATATTTTACTGGATGCCATAAAAACAGCTTTGCTCTCAGCTTTTAAAAAAGACTTTGGTTCCAAAGAAAATGTAAGGGTTGAAATTATTGAAGAAACCGGAGAAGTCAAGTTGTTTTCACGCCGAAAAGTAGTTTCAGAACCGGAAAATGACCAGTTTGAAATTTCTCTGGCTGAAGCCTGTAAGAAGGATGCAAACTACGAGATTGAAGATATTATAGAAATTGAGATAACCCCGGATAATTTTGGCCGCATTGCTGCTCAAACGGCTAAACAGGTAGTTATGCAGAGGATAAGGGAAGCGGAAAGAGATGTTATCTACGAACATTATAAAGAAAAAGAAGGTGAAGTTATCACCGGTACTATTCAACGCTTCCATAATGATAATATATTTATTAATATGGGGAAAACGGAAGCTCTGTTACCTGCCTCTGAACAGATGCCCGGAGAAAATTATGAAAGAGGAAAAAGAATAAAACTTTATATTGTTGAAGTGAGTTCGACCACCAAAGGACCACATATCCTTGTTTCGCGAACCCACCCCTACCTTTTAAAGCGTTTATTTGAGGTTGAGGTGCCTGAAATTTTTGATGGTGTAGTCGAAATTAGGGGGATTGCCAGGGAAGCCGGTCACAGATCAAAAATGGCTGTTTCTTCCCATAATGATAATGTGGATCCGGTCGGTGCTTGTGTAGGTCCCAAGGGTATGAGAGTACAGGCAGTTGTTAATCAATTAAATGGAGAAAAAATTGATATTATAGAGTGGAGTGAAAACCCGGTAGAACTGGTTGCTAATGCCTTAAACCCGGCCGAAGTAATTGCGGTTAATATTAATGAAAATGAAAAAGAAGCTGAGGTTATAGTTCCCGATTTTCAGCTATCACTGGCAATCGGTAAGGAAGGACAGAACGCAAGATTAGCAGCTAAATTAACAGGCTGGAAAGTAGATATTAAAAAGGAATCTGAGCAAGAATCTGATAATAATGAAAATGGATCTGAAAACAATGAAAATATCGAAGGAGAAATTTGATATCATAACCAGGAGGTTAAAGCAAATTGTTAAATGATGATGTCTCTATTCGTAAATGTGTTGCCTGTGGGAAACATAAGAGCGAATTTGAGTTAATCAAAGTTGTAAATAATAATGAACAGATTTTAATTGATCCCGGAGTTGATTTACCGGGCCGTGGAACCTATATATGTCCCAGTCAGGAATGTCTGGAAATAGCCAGAGAAGAAAAAAGTATTGAAAAGGCTCTTAAAACACAAGAACCCGGTGATATTTATAAAAAATTAATGGAGGAGATCAGTAATGAGTAGATAAGACATAATTATATCGGAGGTGTAAGTTATGGGAAAAATAAGAGTATATGAATTAGCCAGAAAACTTGAGATGGAAAGTAAAGAACTCGTAAATCTTTTACAGGAACTGGGGATTGATATCAGCAGTCATATGAGTACAGTTGAAGATGAAACGGCCCAGCTTGTTAAAGATATGGTTTCAGATAAATCAGAAGAAACAGATGAGGAAGAAACTGATCACCAGGAAACCAAAGAAACTAATCTACACAAAAATAAAAAAACAAAGGGTAAAAAAGATAGCAAACAGGAAGGAAATAAATATATTATTGAACCCCCAATTACTGTTAAAGATTTTTCAGAAGAAATAGATTATCCTGCCAATAAAATCATAAAGATTTTGATGGAATCCGGGGTAATGGCCAACTTGAATCATTCCCTGGATGAAGATATATTAAATTTGCTGCAGGAAAAATTAAATGTAAATATTAATTTTAAACCTGTTTCTGAAAAAGAAGAGAAGAAAGTAAAAGAAGAATCACAGCGGGTAGGTCCGGAAATCCAGGAGAACCCTGAAGAACTGGAACTTCGTCCCCCGATTGTTACCATTATGGGGCATGTGGATCACGGTAAAACTACCCTCCTCGATGTTATTCGTAAAGCAAGTGTCGCCGATAATGAAGCCGGCGGAATTACTCAGCATATTGGAGCTTATCAGGCTGTTGTTAATGATAAAAAAATTACATTTATTGATACTCCCGGTCATGAAGCATTTACTGCTATGAGGGCCAGAGGCGCCCAAATTACAGATATAGCGATTCTGGTTATAGGTGCTGATGATGGAGTTATGCCCCAAACAACAGAAGCAATTAATCACGCTAAATCAGCTGATATTCCAATTATAGTTGCCATTAATAAAATTGATAAACCCAACGCTCAACCCGAGAGAGTTAAACAGGAATTAACTGAACATGACATTGTACCGGAAGAATGGGGTGGAGATACAATTTGTGTTTCTTTATCTGCCCTGAAAGGTGAAAATATTGATGAACTTCTGGAGATGGTCCTGCTGGTATCAGAAATGGAAGAAATAAAGGCCAACCCTGACCGTCAGGCAGATGGAGTTATTATTGAAGCTGAACTTGATAAGGGTAGAGGACCAGTAGCTACTATCCTGGTTAAAAACGGTACTCTGGAGGTCAGTGATTCCCTGCTGGCAGGTACCACCTATGGACGGGTAAGAGCTATGTTAAATGAACGGGGAGAAAGAATAGAAAAAGCTTTACCATCAACTCCTGTTGAAGTACTTGGTTTTTCAGATGTTCCCAGTGCGGGTGATTTCGTTCAGGTACTGGAAGATGAAAAGAAAGCACGAAATATTGCGGAAGAACGTCAGGAAGAAAAGCACAGACAACAAATACAACAGGATACAAATGTTTCACTGGAAAATCTGTATGATCAGATCCAGGAAGGGGAAATAAAAGAATTTAATGTAATCATCAAGGCTGAGGTTCA
>JAIPEX010000027.1 GCA_021736945.1 Halanaerobiales bacterium
TGTGTCTTCTTGGTAATGTAGTGGTATTACAGCCACTCTCTCCATTGCTAATCTATTTAAATCTTGTAAAATGCTAGCTCTTAACTCAGGATCAACCACTTTTTTACTAGCTTCATAAAGTTGATCTGCTACTGGGTCTGAATAACTTGCACCATTAAAAGTACCATAGCCAGTTTCTTCATCTATTGTATGCAACAGTTTAGAATAAGACCTACCGAAATCATATGAACCATCAAACCAACCAATTAAATAAAAATCAAGTTCATTCTTCATGACTTCTTCAAAATAAACTGATTTAGGTTTCGCATCTACTTTAACATCAATACCCACTTTAGATAGGTAGCTTGCTACTGTTGAAGCAATCTGTTCATCCTGAACATATCTATCGTTAGGGGCTGATAATGTAATAGTAAATCCATCTTCATAACCAGCTTCAGCCAAGAGTTCTTTAGCTCTATCGGGATTATATTCAAGTCTTTCAATCTTATCACTATAACCAGTAGTTGGTGGATCAGGTATTTGAGCTGCTGGAGTTGCATGACCAAACATAACTTTTTCAATGAGCTCTTTTTCATTTATTGCCATATACATTGCTTTTCTGACTTTAAGGCTAGAAGTAGGTAACTCATCTCTATTGCCTAATCCTAAATATATAGCTCTTCTTGAAGGCCTAGTTATTACTTCTAAACTATCATTACTTTCTACAGCCTCATACATTGTTACTGGTATACCTTGTAAAACATCCACTTCACCACTACTAATTGTAGCTAACCGAGTAGAAGCTTCAGTAATAGCTCTAATTTCAGCTTTTTGAACCTCTGGTTCTCCACCCCAATAATTTTCATTTGCACTCATTCTTAAATAAGAACCTTTAACCCATTCATCAAAAACATATGGTCCGGTTCCAACTGGTTTAGTCCCAATATCGCCTTGTGACCTTTCCATAGTTGACTCTTTATCAACAATAAAAACCTGATGTAAATTTTGCACAAAATATGGAATAGGTTCAGTGGTAACTATATCAATTACCCAGTTATTTCCATCTACTCTACTAACTGATTCTATCGAAGAACCAAAAGAAATAAATTCGGATACTTCCGGATTTTCTAATCTTTTTTCAAAAGTATATTTAACATCTTCCCAGGTGAATTCATTACCATTATGGAATTTAACACCTTTTCTTAATTCAAATCTCCAAGTTAATCTATCTACTCTTTCCCAACTTTTAGCTAATCCAGGTAAGAGTTCACCTTTAGTATTCCGCTGCAACAATCCTTCAAAAAAGTTGCTCATAACAGAAAGATTAGAATCAGCGTCTGATCCATGTGGATCCATAGTTCTTGGCGGAGCATCTACAGCAACTGTTACTTTTTTATTTTGTGCTAATGCTCCCATACTACCTACTAACAAAAGACTAACAACAACCATCAAAATTATAATTCTACTAATACTTCTACTACTCATTACTCTCCTCCTTTAATTAGTGTAATTATTTTTAATCATTATATAGTAAATGTTACAACGTTTCAAACCAGAGAGCAAATTTAAAAAAATTAAGAAATATCGAAATTCTTTTTTATGTTATTGATAAAATCTGTATTTGTTATCATATTTTTTAATTTTAAAATCTCAGGATAGAGGATTCTATCTTCGTTTAAATATTCAACATTTTCTCTTATATTTTTATATACATAATAAGTTCCTTCACCCAAATCTTCATTTGGGTTGTCTGTTCTAAGGTCCACAGCCTGAGCGGCAGTAATTAATTCAATTGCGATAATTTGAGCTACATTATCACAAATTTTATATAAATTTCTTGCACTTATTGATCCCATACTGACATGATCTTCTTGGTTTGCAGAGGTTGGTATTGAATCAGTACTAGAAGGATTAGCCAAAATTTTATTTTCAGATACAATTGAAGCCGATGTATACTGGGTAATCATGTAACCAGAATTTAAACCTCCATGTTTAGTTAAAAACATTTCTAAACCGTTATTTAGACTATCATCCACTAATTTAGCCGTTCTACGTTCAGAAACATTACCTAATTCACTAACTGCCATACCTAAATAATCACTAGTTAAAGCAAGGGGCTGACCGTGAAAATTCCCCCCTGAAATTACTTTATTTTGTTCAGAAAAAATTAGAGGATTATCTGTAACTGAATTCATCTCTCTTTCTACTATTTCTAAAGCATGAGATAAACTATCTCTTGTAGCTCCATGAATCTGTGGGCCACACCGTAAGGTATATGAATCTTGGACTCTATTATCATTACTATCTTCAAGGAGTTTACTTCCCGTAGTCAATTTTCTAATATTCTTAGCAGAATTAACCTGTCCAGGATGGGGCCTTAGTTTATGAACATCTTCATCAAAAGGTTCTTTTATTCCCTTTAAACCTTCTAAAGATAATGCTAACGCTATATCGGCAGCAGTAATTAATTTTTGGGCTCTAATAATACTTATGGATTCTATAGCTGACATCATTTGGGTACCATTTATTAAAGCCAAGCCTTCTTTACTATCTAATTTAATTGGCTTAATACTTTCTTTTTTAAGAGCTTCTTTACTTTTTACTTTCTCACCTTTATATTTTACTTCTCCCTTACCTAACAAAGGTAATACCATGTGAGCTAAAGGAATTAAATCTCCGCTGGCACCAACAGACCCCTGTTCAGGAATTAAAGGTATGATATCTTTATTAAAAAGTTTTATTAGCTTTTCTAATGTTTTTAACTTAATGCCTGAATAACCCTTTGCAAGGGCATTGACTCGAAGTAAAATCATAGTTTTCACTATCTTATCATCCAAATAATCACCAGTACCGGCTGCATGGCTAATAATTAAATTTTCCTGTAACTGAATTATTTTATCAGGCGAAATTTTTTTAGTACTAAATTTACCAAAACCTGTATTAAGACCATAAACAACTTTATCTTTTTTAATTAAACGTTCTACTGTTTCTCTAGACTTGATAATATTTTTTTCTGCTTCTTTTGATATTCCAATTTTTTTGTTTGAAAAAATTATATCTTCAACTTTTTCAATATCAAGATTTTCACCATTAATATAATACAAAATATAATCTCCTCTTTCTATAAATATTTGCAAAAAAAGAAGGATTTAATTTAAAAATCCTTCTTTTTAAAATCAGATTTTTTCCATACATATATTTTCTACTTTATCAGCCAATTTTTGGCTCTCTGTCACAAGATTTTGGGCTTTTTCCTCTAGTTCATTAGCTTTTTGTCTGTCTTTAAGAGAAGCAGTATTAATATAAACATTATAAGCTGCACTTTTAACACTGGCCAAAGCCATTAATGCTGCAACACCTGCATCTGAAACAGCATTCTTATTTCCTTTTTTAGCAACTTCTACAGTTATCTCTAAAATACTTTTAGCTAATTTAATAGTTTCCATAGGTGTCAAGGAAGCATCATATAAGGCTGTCTGAATAGCTTTTTGACGTTCTTCTTTATCTTTTTCCGTTTCTTTTTTCATTTTAAATGCATCCATTACTTTATTAAAACTAAGTGCATCTTTATCAATAAGTTCTAAGGCAAAATCAATATTTTCTTCTAATTTATCACTATATTTATCTAAATCGCTATCTTTAGTTAGATTAACAACCATAGAAGCTAAAGAAGCAGCTAAAGCCGCACTTAATCCGGCAACACTACCTCCCCCAGGAGTCGGTGAATCACTTGCAAGTTTACTATTAAATTCTTTTAAACTCATGTTAGCAAAAGTCATATTATTCCCCCTATAATAATTTATTTTGTATTCTTATCATTAATCACTTTTTTAACAAGTTCATCATTAGCTACATTAGGAATAGTCATTTGGCCTCTGCCTTGATTTTTTTGATTCCATTTATTTGCTGTTTCCAAAGCATTCTCATTACGAGCCCACGCACGTCTTGCTATCCCACCATTAACATCCCAATCAAGAGCACTTTTAATTATATTATCCACTCTTTCACTTCCATCTAATACAAGTCCAAATCCCCCATTAAAAGCTTTGCCAATTCCAACTCCACCACCATTACTTTCTACAACCATACTCATTCCACGAGCAGCATTACCAGCAAAGCAATGAATTGACATTTCAGCCATTATATTACTACCATCTTTTATATTAGAAGTTTCTCTAAATGGAGAGTCGGTTCCTGCCACATCATGATGGTCTCGCCCTAACATGATTGGTCCAATCTCTCCTTTTCTAACTAATTCATTAAATCTTAATGCAATATCTACTCTTCCTTGAGCATCAGCATACAGAATTCTAGCTTTTGAACCAACTACTAAATCATTCTCTTCTGCATCTTTAATCCAATGGTAATTATCTCTATCTTGGGCCCTACGTTCAGGATCAATTTCCTTCATAGCTGCTTGATCTGTTTTTCTTAAATCCTCGTCTTTACCACTTAAACATACCCAACGGAAAGGACCATAGCCATAATCAAAACAGATTGGCCCCATAATATTTTCTACATAAGAAGGAAATATAAATCCTTCTGAAGTATCTTCTCTGTTTTTAGCAATTTCATTTACGCCCGCATCATAAACTGCTTTCATAAAACTATTCCCATAATCCCAAAAATTAGCTCCCTTATCAACAAGTCTTTTTAACACTTCAAAATGTCTTCTCAAACTTCTATCAACTTCTTGTTTGAATTTTTCAGGTGCTTCTTTTAACAGCTTTCTACCTTCTTTAAATGAATAATCAACAGGAGTATAACCACCTGAATAAGCTGCGTGGCAAGAAGTTTGGTCAGAAATTAATTCTACTTTGATATCATTTTTTTCAACATACTCAAGCAATTCAACTATATTACCGTGATAGGCAATTGAAACAGCTTTCCCTTGTTTTCTATATTTTTCAACCCACTCAAATATTTCATCCAGATCAGACGAAACTTCAGAAAGCCAGCCTTGTTCATAACGAGTGTTTATCCTTGACTCATCAACCTCAGCTATTACTCCAACTCCACCCGCAATTTCAACTGCTTTAGCCTGAGCTCCACTCATTCCACCCAAACCTGAACTAATATATAGGTGACCTTTTAGGTCCTTGTCTTCGGGTATATCTAAAAATAATCTGCCAGCATTTAGTAAAGTGATATAAGTTCCATGAACAATCCCTTGGGGGCCTATATACATCCAACCACCAGCAGTCATCTGTCCATAATTTGCTACTCCCATCGCTGCCGCTTTATTAAACCAATCTTCATTATCAAACATTCCTACCATCAGTCCATTTGTAGCTATAACCCGCGGACTTTCAGGTCGAGAAGGAAATAGCCCTAGTGGATGACCAGATTGCACAACTAAAGTTTGTTCCTCTGTCATGATCTCTAAATATTTTTTTATAAGTCTGTATTGCATCCAGTTTTGGCAAACCTGGCCTGATTCCCCATAAGTAACTAATTCATAAGGATATAGTGCTACATCAAAATCTAAATTATTATCTATCATTAATTGTATTGCTTTACCTTCAATTGTATTTCCTTTATATTCATTTAATGGTTTAGCAGAAATTTTGCCTTGGGGTCTATATCTATAACCATAAATTCTACCTCTAGTCATCAATTCATCCAAAAATTCTGGGGCTATCTTTTCATGTAAATGTTTGGGTATGTATCTTAAAGCGTTTTTTAAAGCCAATTCGATTTGATGATCACTTAATTTTAATTCTCTTTTTGGCGCTCTCCTAATATCTTCTCGGAATTTCTCCTTTTCAGGTAAAGTGTCAGGCAATTTAATCTTTTTAATTGGATCCTGATACTTATACATAGGTTCTCCCCCTTATATTTTCCTTTTAGTTAAGTTATTGTCTAAAACCAAATTCCCATTTTTAAATACCTTTTCTACTAAATTAACACCAAAATTATAAAAAAGGTGATTATAATGAGGTGCATCTATAACTAATAAATCTGCTCTCTTACCTTTTTCAATACTTCCAATATCGTCTCCTTTATCTAAAGCACATGCTGCATTTATAGTTAAAGCACTAATAGCCTCTTCGGGAGACATATTCATATACATTACTGCTAAAGAAAGAAGCAAAGGAATAGATTGAGAATAACTGCTCCCAGGATTTAGATCAGTTGCTAACGCGACTGGAATTTTCATTTCAATCATTTTACGCGCATCTGCATATTTTTCTTGTAAAGAAAATGCTGTTAATGGTAGTAATACAGCAATAACATTATTTTCTTTTAGACTTGTTAATCCCTTATCTGAAGCCTTCAGTAAGTGTTCGGCAGAAACTGCATTGAGTTTACCAGCTAATTGTGAAGCTTTTGTATTTTTTATTTCATCTGCATGAATTTTTAATTTAAAACCTAACTCTTTTGCAGCTTTTAATATTTTCTTAGATTCCTGATATGAAAAGGCTCCTTCATCACAGAAAACATCACAAAATTCAGCCAATTTCTTTTTTGATACTTCAGGCATTACTTCTTCGATTAAATAATCAATATACCCACTTGAGTTGTTTTTATAATTTTTGGGTACTGCATGAGCTCCCATGAAAGTAGAAATTATATCAATATTTTCTTTTTCATTTATCTCTTTCATAACCTCTAATTGTTTTATTTCTGTCTTTTTATCTAATCCGTAACCACTTTTTCCTTCTACTGTGGTAACTCCATAACTTAAAAATTTTTCTACCCTTTTTTGAGATAAATCATATAATTTTCTTTTGGAACTCTTTCGGGTGGCTTTTACTGTACTTAATATTCCGCCACCTTTTTTTAAAATATCAATGTAGGGTATACCTTTTAACCTCATTTTGAATTCTTGAGATCGATCCCCGGCGAAAACAAAATGGGTATGTGGATCAACAAATCCTGGCATCATTACTTTTCCTTCTACATCTATAATTTTTTCAAAATCACTCTCATCAAATTCTTTACTTTTGCGACCAAAATCACTGATCTGCTCATTTTCCACTATTAAATAGGCATCATTTATAATATTTAGTTCTTTCATTTCTAAACCGGTTTTAGGCTTTCTTCCTCCTACAGTCACTAACTGACCAATGTTTTTAAACAAAATCATTTAAATATCCTCCAATAATCGATTCTCCATGATTTGATCTTCCTGAAAGTCTTCTAAGCCTAAATAATATTCAGCTACATCAAACAATGCTTTGGAGGGAAGAAGCCCTATTAGTTCACTCCCAATAACATTAACGCCATATCTCTCGGCTTCAAATTTTATCATTTCAAAAGCTTGATATAGAGCTGTTTTAGTATAATCAGTCATATTCATAGAGACTTGCACAATATTCCTTTCGCTTAAATCAATTCCAATTGCTTTTACAAATCTCAAACCACCACTAGAATGTCTTACTTTTCGGGCTATATTATTAGCTATCTCTAAATTATCTGTATCTAAATTCACATTGAAAGCAACCAGTGGCATTCTAGCACCAACTACAGTAGCACCAGCAGTAGGATGTATTTTTTGAGGTCCATAATCAGGTTTCCACTCTTCTTTTTTTATTTTCTCTGCAAAACCTTCATATTCTCCTCTTCTAATATCAGCTAAATTTTTCCTACTTTCAGTTACAGCTGCCTCTTCATAAAGATAAATAGGTAAATCTAAATTTTCAGCAGCCTTCTTAGCAACTTCATTGGCCAATTTAACTGCATCCTCCATTTCAACATTTTTAACAGGAGTAAAGGGAACTACATCCACAGCACCCATTCTGGGATGTTCGCCTTGGTGTTGATTCATGTCGATAAGATCAACCGCTATTTCCATTGCTTTTAGTACTGTTTCTTTTAATTCAGCAGCACTACCTAATAAAGTAACCACTAACCTATTATGATCTTTATCTGCCGAATAATCTAGTAGTTTCACTCCTTTATTATCTTTAAAGGGACCAACAATTTTTTCAATTTTTTCCTGATCTCTACCTTCACTAAAATTAGGTATACATTCAAATAATTTTGTCATATTAAAAACTCCTTTTTAAGTTTCTAGTATTAATAATATTTCAACAGTTTCACACAAAAATTTGGAATCATTGAGTTGATTCACCAACACCCTTTTCAACATCTACAGTATATAATACAATTATTCCTATGATAAAGAAAGAGGCTACTGCTAAAATACCAAATCGAGAAGAACCTGTTAACTGTCCTACTAATGCAAAAACAAAAGGACCAGTTATTGCTGCAAATTTACTTGATATTCCATAAAAACCATAAAACTCTGCACTTTTTTCATTAGGTACTAATGTACCATATAAAGAACGGCTTAAAGCTTGTGCACCACCCTGCACCGTCCCCACTAATCCTGCTAAAATCCAAAATTCTAAAGCTGAATCTAAATTATAGCCTAAAACAGTTATAACAAGATAAATAGAAAGCGCTAAATAGATTCCTTTTTTTGCCCCAATCTTACCAGCTAATTTTCCAAATATTAAAGTAAATGGAATACCAACTATTTGAGTTAAAAGCAAAGCCCCTATTAAATCATTTTGACCAATACCAACTTCCCGTCCATAAATTGTAGCCATTCTAATAATAGTACCAATTCCATCATTATAGATCCAAAAAGCTATTAAAAATTTCCAAAGTTCCTTATATTTCCTTACATTCCTAAAAGTATTTGCCACTCTACTAAATCCTTGTTTAATATAAGGTAACAGAGTGAATTTCCCTAAGCCGATTCTGGATTCGGGTAAATTAATAAATGCAGGTATGGAAAACAAAATCCACCATATCGCTACTGTAACAAAGGCTAAACGGGTAGCCATCAAAGTGTTGGAAATACCAAGTAATTCGGGTCTCATTATCATAATGAGATTTAACAATAATAATAGGCCTCCACCTAAGTAACCAGCTGAATAACCAAGTGATGAAATATAATCTATTTTGTTTTTATTCGTTATTAAAGGTAAAAAAGAATCGTAAAAAATATTGCCTCCTGAAAAGCCAATATTAGCTAATATGAAAAATACAGAAGCCAATAGATATCGACCTTCTATTATGAAAAATAGTAACCCAGTTCCCGTTACACCTAAAATTACAAAAAGTTTCATAAATATTTTTTTCGATTTAGAATAATCAGCAACCGCGCCCAATACAGGTGTTATTAAGGCAATAATCAACATAGCTATTGATTGTGTATATCCCCAATAAGAAGTTGCAATGTTGTCTGCTAAATTGGCAGCTGCTACATCATTATAATAAATAGGTAAAATCGCTGCTAAAATAGTAGTAGCAAAAGCTGAGTTTGCCCAATCATATAATACCCAAGAATATATAACTTTTTTATTTTCGTCCAATCCTATCCACACCTGCCTTTATTAATATATTATTCTTGAAGAATATATATTTACCTCTTTTATTTTATGTTAAATTATTATAAAATATATTTATAGAAAATAGATAATTTCAAGGAGGAAAACTAATGGAAATAGGACTGGTAACGGATAGTACCTGTGATTTGAATAATAATATTATTTCTAAATACAATATTAAAGTCATACCTCTAATGGTTCATTTTGGAACAGAAAAATTCATTGATGGTGTTGAAATAGATTCTGCCAATTTTTTTAAAAAAATAGAAAATAGCTCTCATATACCTAAAACTTCTAAACCATCTAAACATGCTTTTTTAAAAGAATATAAAAAAATGTTAAAAGAATACGATAAAATTATATCTATACATGTATCCAAAGGACTAAGCGGAACTTATGAATCAGCTAAATTAGCTGCTCAAGAAGTGGATGAAGATAAAATTGAAGTCATTAATTCTTCCTCAATATCTTTAGGTTTAGGTTTTCAGGTTTTATTAGCTGCAAAGTTAATTAAAAATAATCATAAATACAAAGAAATTATTTCTAGAATCAAAAATGCTAAAGATAACGTAAGTTGTATTTTCACAGTTGAGGATTTAACTTATATGAAGGAGGGCGGCCGGATAGGCAAGGCAAGAGCATTTATAGGCTCAATATTTAACATTAACCCAATTATTGAAATTAGTCCTAAAACTGGTAAAGTAAATCCCCTTGATAAAATACGGGGGAACAAAAATACCCTTAAAAAAATGAGTAAAAAACTCCATCAAAAGATAGCTGATGATGAAAAAGCATGGATTGGAATCATGCATGGAGATAGAAAAGAAAAATCTGATTCATTATTAAATATGACACAAAATCTAATTTCAGGTAGGCTTGAATTGGAAATTTTCAAAGAAAGAATAAGTCCTACTTTAGGTTGTCATGTAGGGCCTTCTGTCTATGCCTTTGCAACCTTATCAGGAGATATTTTAAATATATAATATTATATACTTAAAACCATTATTTTTTTAAATATATCAGATGATATTTTTGGTTAGGAAAGTTTACCTAGCCATTCTTTTATTTGCCTTTTATGTTCTCTTAATTTTAAATTAAAAATAGGAATCCCCCTTTTACTAGCAATGGATATTGCCTGACCGGTGCCACCTGTTTCTTTGCTTCTATCACGATCAGTTATACAACCGTCAGGTGTCCAACATACTACGAATTCAGAGGGAGTATTTAAGTCTTTTCCCAAAACTTGATAAGTATCCCTAATTATAAGCTTTTTAGAGTCTGGTGATAACTCATTAAAATATGGATGGTTTTGTTTAGCAATCTTTTTAGCTTTATCAAAAGTATCCAAGGTACTAACATCAATGTAGTTTTTACCCATTCTATCCCGAAACTTATTCCACGGTAGAAAAATTTCATAGTTCGCCTCAGCCTTTTTAGCCCCAGTTTCAAATGCCGTATCAGCACCTGGAGAACCCCCTGATCTTAAAATATAATTATTTTTGCCAAGGCAAAGAGCTAAGTGTTCCATTATTTTAAGTATATCTTGAGGGGTCTGCCTGCTGCCTATCCCGGCATAATAAATTTCTTTACTTTTTATTCTTTCCATATTTTTCTTCATTTTTTAAAACTCCTTTACAAACTACTCAAAATATGTTAAAAACATAAGAGTGAACTATTTTTCTATACAGGAGGAAAACTAAAATGAGTAAGAAAATTATATGTCCATATTGTGGAAATTCCAATTGGACTGGATCATTATATTGTGAAAAATGTAGTGCTAATCTTATTTCCAATAGTAAAAAAATAAAAAATTAATTTTTATTTTTTATTATATTATAAAGTTTTTCCATCACTTCAGTAGCTTTTCCTTGTAAGAAAACATCAGTAATACTATTAGTAAAACTTGATTTTTTTGTATTTACTTCTATTATCTCTGCTCCATTCCTGGATGCCATTTCTGGGATTAATGAAGCTGGAGTAACCTCACCGGTAGTACCAATTACTATAAAAAGGTCCGCCTCTTTAGACTCCTTAATAGAAGCCTGATAAGCAGTTTGAGGAATCCCCTCTCCAAAAAATATATAATCAGGTTTTAAAATACCACCACAGTTATTGCAATTAGGTGGTAGATTTTTTAAGTAATCTTCTTTAAATTCATATTTTTCACCACACTCTACACATACTAATCTTTTATACGTGCCGTGAAACTCATATACATTATGACTTCCAGCTTCTTGATGGAGATTGTCAATATTTTGTGTTATAACAGTATTTACGTATCCGTCTCTTTCCAATTCAGCAACTACCTTATGAGCTTTATTAGGCTCACAATCAGTTAATAAACTATAAAATAATTCTTTATTTAATTCCCAGGACTTTTTTGGGTTTTTCATAAAATAATTTATATGTAAAAAATATGGATCATATTTTTCCCATAATCCATTTTCTCCTCTAAAAGGAGGTATCCCACTCTCCACCGAAATCCCAGCACCTGTAAACACAGTAATATGTTGTTTATTTTTAATTAGTTTTACTGCTTCTTGAAATTTTTTCAAAATTACCCCTCCATATATAAAAGAAGGAGACTAAAAAGCCCCCTCCTTGAATGTTAAACTAATATATAAACTTATATCATTAATTATATTTTCCACTTACAATTGAAAGCTTGAAAAGAAGAGTCTAAACCCTGCTTCTCAAAACTAAATATTCCATCTGAGGTTTCCCTCTGATTTTTTTTAATAATTTGACTTATTCTATTTAAATCATAAGTCACATTATTTGGAAATCCATTATCAACAATTTTGTGATTAATAGACCTCTAATTTTTAATCTTGCTGTACTAATAATTCTTTATTTACCTTTTGTATTTATCTTTTATATTTAGCTACTAATTTGCTCTTTTGCAGCATATGTTTGTCAACTTCTTCTACTAATTCATTTTTAGTAGCATCATAAGTTAGGTCTAACTTTTGATCTAAAATATAAACCTTAAAATGATAATTATGAACTCCACTCGGAGGTGCAGGTCCTCTATAACCTATTTCACCAAAATCATTTAACCCTTGGATTGCTCCATTTAAAGTTTCAACTTCTTTATCCTGGTGAACACCTTCCGGAATATTATTTTTTCCAATAGGAATATTCCAAATTAACCAATGAGTAAAAGTTCCTACTGGTGCATCGGGATCATCCATAATTACTGCAATACTTTCTCCTTTAGTTGAAATTCCTTTAATTGTAAGTGGTGGAGATATATCTTTCCCATCTTTAGTGTACTTTTGGGGAATCATATCTCCATCTTCAAAGGCATTTGAAGTAACTATTAGATCCCTGTTCATATTATACACCTTCTTTTTTACTTATCTTCCACAACTTCTTTAAAGGTTTTGCCTACTCTAAATACAGGCACTTTTCTGGCTGGAATAGTAATTTCTTCACCAGTTTGAGGGTTTCTACCCTTACGTGCACTTCTGTCTCTAACCTCAAAAGATCCAAAACCAATAAGTTGAACTTTGTCTCTTTTTTCTTCTGGCTTTGAGGCTTCATCTTTTAAATAATTCATGATAGTGTCAATTGTAGCGTTAATAGCCTCACCAGTGTCCTTTTTAGTCAAACCAGTTTCTTCAGCAACCTTGTCAATTAAATCAGTTTTTGTCATCAATACTCATCCCCTTAATTTAAGTTTTATTCTTATTATATTTTATTTATACAAAAGTTATTGATTTCCTTCTTTTTTATTACTTTTATTCCTAGAATCACAACGTTTTTATAAGATTTAGGTGCTTTTTCCACTCCAAAACTGTTCCCAATCCCCCTTACTTCTATCAAAAGCGATATATAAGTAAAGACAAGCTGTGGCCGCACCAAAAACTAACATTAACAAAAACCAACCTACGAACTTTATAAAATTTGGTTCTCGATAATATATCCAACCTGAAAAAATAAAAAACATGAAATAAATATCAATTAATGTAACTTTCCCCCAGGTTAAAGCAAGAATTTGACTGCCGTCAGCACTGAAATTCGAGTACATGAAACCATAAATTATAGAGAAACCCATAATTAAGAAACCTAATAAAGCTATATACTTAGCAGCCTTCATTTGATTTTCCTCCTATTTTATTTTCCTGGAAACCATGGGAAAAATTTATTAGTTCTTTTTGCGTATTCCTGAAACTCTTCATCATCTGCATATTTTTCTTCTAACAATGGCACTCCTGAAACAAATAATAATAAATAAGTTATAGTGATCGGACTAATTATAAATATCCAACTGCCAGGTATTGAAAGTCCTATTATAAAAATACCCCACCACATAGTAGCTTCTCCAAAATAGTTTGGGTGTCTAGTATATTTCCATAATCCTTCAGTCATAATATGCCCATCTTTTTCAGACTCGGGTTTACTTATATAGTCTCTGAGTTGTTTATCACCCAGTGCTTCAAAAGTAAATCCTATTACCCATATTACAATCCCTATGAAATCAAATATTGTTAGAGATACTACTGCATGAGAATTAATGTTTATAACAGAGGACACTATTAAAAATAATAGAAGACCTTGAAGGATAAAAATCTGGAAAAAAGATCTAATATAAAAGTAATTCCAGTTTTCTCTCCATTTTGCATATCTAAAATCCTCTTCTTTCCCTTTATTACGTTGATAAATATGATAAGATAATCTTAATCCCCATATAGTCACGAACAGTGTCACTATAATAGACCTAAAATTAAAATTACCAGTATTTAATAACACAAAATAGGAAGCTAAGACAAAACCTAGGCCCCAACCAATATCCACCACAGAATTGTTTTTCTTAATAACAGCAATTATAAAAAACACAATAAAATAAGCCAAGATAAATAATAAAGTACTCACAAAAATTGAACTCATAACTACTCTCCCCCTTTATTTGTCATTAATGAAATTGCAACACTGTTTCTGCCAGCATTCAAACCAATCACTGGAGATATATCTATAACATATTCAGGTTCTTGTCCAATCAAGTTGGTAAATATCTTTCTATATTCTTCAGCTCTTTCTTTACCATCTCCATGAACAATTGAATATCTTTTAATTCCTTCTTTTTCTTGATGATCTTTAACAATCTCTTTAATTTTATTTGTGATAGCTTTTTTACTAAAAGCTTTTGCAAATGCAATACCATTACCCTCTTTATCAAGAGAGACAATCGGTTTTAGATTAAAAAATCCAGCTAATTTTCCTTTCAAGGGGCTAACTCTTCCACCTCTAACCATATATTCAAAGTTATCTACACTAACATATATATATAATTGGTCTTTAATATTTTGTATATATTCTACTATTTCCTCATGTTTTAAGCCATCTTTTATTTTTTCAGCGGCTTCCATAACAAGTAAACCCTGAGCTCCTGAGTCTAGCTTGGAATCTATTATAGTAATTTCAGTTCCATTTTTAATATTGTTTGAAGCAGTTTTGACAGTTTCATAGGTTCCACTTAAGTTACTAGAAACAGTTATTATAATTATAGATTCATAATGATCCGCTAAAAAAGAAAGCTTATCTTCTACCATTTTTATCGAAGGTTGGGCTGAAGTAGGGTATTCTTCAGCTTCGTCAACTAAATCATAAAAATTATCTGGTGTTATCGTTATTTTATCTAAATACTTTGTGTCATCAATAATTAGATTTATTGGTATTACATGAATTTGATTATCATCTATATATTCTTGGGGTAAATCAGCAATAGAATCTGTTACTATTGCTATATCAGCTATTCTATTATATTTAATATCATATTGAATTAACATATCATCAACTTTTTGATCTATGATGGTACTATAATTATTTAATTCGGCAAAAAATTCTGCAGGTTGGTTAGTGTGAATATGAATTCTCATTTTCTCTGAACCACCTGCTATAATTAAGGAATCACCTAATTTTGCAAGCTCTTCTCTTATAACCGGAATTTCTTTTTCTACATTTTCTAAATATGCTTCAGTGCAATATCTGAATACAATTTCATCATCTTCGTTAAAACTAGTTTCTTCATTATCCATGACTACTTCATAATTATTGATTTCCTCTATCTTACCTGTTTTAATAAATTCTAAAATTCCTGTTAGAAAATATACAAAGCCTAAAGCTCCTGAGTCTACAACATGAGCTTGTTTAAGAACTTCTAATGTGTTTTGAGTTCTATTTAAAGATTCTTTTGCTGTTTTCAATGATTCTGACAATAATTCCTCATAATCATCTGTTTTAGACTTGATCTCTTCTAAAGAATTAGACCAATCCTTCATAACGGTCAACATAGTTCCTTCTACTGGTTCACTTATAGCCTGATAAGTCTGGTCTACTGCTTTATTTATTGTTTTTACAAAATTATTTACACTCAGTCGTTTATCTGCTACTGCATTTTCTTTAAGTCCATTAATAAACTGAGCAAATATTATTCCTGAATTGCCGATAGCGCCTCTTAATGCTGCATCCCCCATTGAATTCAAAGTAGCTTTAACAGATTTATCTGCTTTAACATTTTCCATAACCATATTCAAAGTTCGTGATAAATTTGTTCCAGTATCACCATCTGGAACTGGAAAAACATTTATTCTATTTAGCTCTTTTCTGTTCTCAATTACTTCTTTTGCTCCAGAAATGAAAGCATAATATAATCTTTCTCCATTTAAATATTTAATCTTCATGGAATCACCTTTATTCTCTAATATAATTTTTAAGCCACTTGATTGTCTCTGACTCTAAATCATAAAATTCTTTTTCTTTTTCAAATAAATCTAGTCCAGTTTTAGAACCAACATAATGGTTTAAACGTGCTGATAAAGTCGAATTTATAAATTCTTTATCGTTGGAGTACATATCTCTTAATTCTGACATTATATTATTAAAACTCTGTAGCCTATATTTTTGATGGTAATATTCTGCATAATGAAACTCACTATATTCTTTTAATTCAGTATATAATTGTCGCTTATTATTTAAATTTGCAACATGGTCTTCAAAAATTTCCTTTTGTCTCTCATTGTGGTAAAAAACAATAGATTTATATTGTGATCCATATGGTTTTTGATAAGGATTGTGGTTTTCAAAAAAGATTTCTATTAATTCTTTATAAGTTATTTGTTCTGGATCATATTCCATCTGTATTGTTTCAGTGTGACTTCCAAGATTATGGTAAGTTGGATTATCTAAGTTACCACCAGCATAACCTACTCTTGTTTTCCAAACACCATCTACTCCACCAAATATAACATCAGGACCCCAAAAACAGCCCATAGCAAAAGTAGCAGTCTTAAGATTGTTAGGAACCCTCTTGTCAATCTCCGGTCGCTGAATACCGTCCTCAGCCGCTAAGCCTGTATTACTGATTGTTAAAAATAGCAGGACAAAAATTAACGTCATATATATAATATTCATAATATACCCCTCTCTTGTTGTTATCATTACTTATTTTATTATATCTTATTTATCCCTGACTATTCAGTTAACTATTAACAAGTTTTATTAAAGAAGGGTAGGTAAACCAAGAAAAATTATAAGTAGATATCCTCCCACATATATATAAGTCAAATAATTAAAATATTTTGGTGCAATATCTCCTTCAGAATAATTATGTTTTTTCAAAAATACTATTTTTACTATATCTCCTGCTAACATTAATAGTACAAAAGAATACAGGAATTTGATATTAACTCCTTTAATCATTGCATATAACAAACCCCAATGCCCCCAATTATTAAATAAAATAAATATCATTGATATAATATCTCTTTTCTGATATCTATTTATAATTGCAACTAACAAACCAATTGAAAGAATCAAAAAGATAACTAATTGAATATAGGGCAAACTCTCGATATTTAAAATTTCAGGTTGTTTAATACCAAGAAAAAATGCATAAATTCCTATTAATATGGCAAGTGATTTAATAATTGTCTCAATCCAACCTAATAAATGCCAGTTCTCAATATGCCAATTTTTATTTTCCATTAATATCGTCCCCTATCTTCCCTGTTTTAGTCTCAGGGAAAATGACTCTGGTAAATCAGTCGCTTGAAATTTTTGTTGAACTTCCTCTATATTATATTTTTCTCTTTTAAACATTATGGTATTCTTTTTCGAATCGAAAATTACAAAACTAGATCTCGGATCTCTATCTCTAGGTTGTCCTACACTACCTACATTAATAATATAGTTGTAATTAGGATTAATTTTAAATTCTTTTTTGTCAATATTAACCCAACCATCGCCTTTATTATAAAAACAATAAGGGATGTGAGTATGTCCTATAAATAAGATGTTGGAATTCATTATTAAAGGTTCTATATTTTGAATATCAAATTTATTAAATATATAAGTGAAAGGCGCATTTTCATTAGGACTCCCATGAGCAAGAATAATCTTGTTACCATTAATAACAATATCTTCTCTAGTATCTAACTCACTTAAATAATCTAGACTGGACTGACTTAAATTATTCTGGGTCCATCTTATAGATTTTTTCACAGAGCCCCTAAACCAGCTTGTGTTTAACTCTCCTACCATTGCTTTATCATGGTTACCAGCTATTACTTTTGAACAGACCTCCCGAATTTTATTTACCGATTTTTCTGGCTCAGGATTATAGCCAACTAAATCCCCTAAACACATTATATCACTAATATCAGTATCCATTTTATTAATTTTTTCTAATACTGAATTTAAAGCCGTATAGTTACCATGAATATCAGAAATAATAGCTATAGAATTTTTATCTCCCATATTATCTACTCCTTACTTATATGAATAATATGTTTTATATTAACAATTTTTCTATATTTTCTTTAAACGGAGGTTTAACTATACCCTTTTCAGTTATTATAGCTGTAATATTTTCTGAAGGTGTAACATCAAAAGCTGGATTATATACATCTATCCCTTTAGGTGCTATTTGAACACTTCTTATTTCAGTTACTTCTTTATCCTCACGTTGCTCAATTTCAATATCTTCGCCTTTCTCAATATCAAAATCAATTGTTGAAGTTGGAGCAGCAATATAAAAAGGAATATTATATTTCTGAGCTACCACTGATAACATAAATGTCCCTATTTTATTGGCAGTATCACCATTTTTAGCTATTCTATCGGCTCCTACTACTACTTTATCAATAATCTTTTTTTGCATTAACGTTGCTGCCACACTATCTACAATTAAAGTTGCAGGTATATCTTCTTCTAACATTTCAAAAGCTGTTAAACTTGCTCCCTGTAATCTAGGTCTTGTTTCATCTATATATACTTTTATTTTTTTGTTTTCATAATGAGCAGCTCTTATAACCCCTAAGGCTGTTCCATAACCTACTGTAGCTAAAGCTCCAGCATTACAGTGGGTCAAAATGTTATCCCCTTGTGCTATTAGTTCATTACCAAATTCTCCTAGTTTTTTATTACTTTCAACATCTTCTCTTGCTATTTGTCTTGCTTCTTTTAAAAGCCGGTTTACAATTTCATCTTCTTTTATATCTTTATTTAAATTATTTTTTAAAACCTTCTCCATCCTTTTAATCCCCCACTGGAGATTAACGGCTGTAGGTCTAGTAGCTAAAAGTTCTTCTTTAGCTTCTTTAATATTACCTATTTTTATATTACCTTGATCCATAAAACTTTCATTAACCGCCAAATAGTAACCAAACGCTCCAGTAGCACCTATTGCAGGCGCACCTCGGACAACCATTTTTTTAATAGCTTCACAGACTTCTTTATAATTATTTGCTTCATAATACTGTATCTCCAAAGGTAAAATTCTTTGGTCGATAAGTTTTAAAACTCCATCTTCGAATTTCAGTGTCTTATGCTTCATTATCTCACTCTCCTGAATTTTAAAATATTAGTATTCTTTGCTAATTATACAATAAGATTTTATCTCAGCTATTTCTTCTTAAAATTTTTAGCTTTTTCGATTCTTGTTTTGATAGAAGGATGTGAGGCTTTATATAATTTCTCCCACCAGTTGAACTCTAATCTAGATAAGCTATCATCAGCTAATTTAGCAAATGCCCGACCTAATTCCATAGGGTTATCTATAACTTCAAAAGAAAATTGGTCTGCTTTCCTTTCATATTTTCTGCTTAAATATAATTGGATTGGGGTAAATAATGAATACAAAACTCCCCAAAATATTAATAAAAGAGGTAAAGTGATTATCACATCAACATTTTGATAAGCAAATAAGTTGATTAAAAATGGCCAACTTAAATTAACTATATACGAAGTTATTATTATTATTACTGGTTGTAATAATAAATTTTTATATATATCATTATTTATATGATGGCCTATCTCATGACATAAAATTGCTTCAATCTCTTCAAAACTAAATCTGTCTGCTAGATTATCACTCAATAAAATTTTCCGTGTGTTGCCCATACCAATGACAGCTGCATTTGCCGAAGTCATTTTAGAGCTTAAATTAATTTCATAAATATCTTCAATTTTAATATCTAATTTATCAAATGTCTTCATAAGTTTTTCTTTTAGTTCGCTTTCAGGATAAGGTTTTAATTTGTAAAAGATGGGGAGAATAATAACAGGCAACAAATAATTTAATAATACTACAAAAACTGATAAAACTATTGCTATAATAATCCACCATTTTTGCGGATAAGTATTGTGTAAAAATATAAAAGTCCAACTAAATATAAAGATCAATAACGTATTTAAAACAAATGATTTCATTTTATCTATTAACCAATCTTTAACATCTTGAGCAGTCAAATTATATTTAACCCTCAATTTATAAGTAGTAAAATACTCTAAGGTATTTACAAAGATTTGATAAATCAAGAGTATACTAAATATATAAATAAATATTTTTACCGGATACCAAATATTGAAATTGGTTATTTTAAATAATTCTGTTTCAAAGTTATAGTAAAAGAAAATAATTACTAATAAAATTTTAACTAAGCTATTAAATAAAAAATATCTATTCTTTTGTTTATGATATCTTTTAGCTTTTTCTCTTCTTTTATGATCAAATAAATTTTTGAATTCATCAGTATTCATTATTATCAAGAATCTCCTTTTCCCTAGTTTGTTTTAATATTCCGCAAATTACAAAAAATTCCTGCTAAATAATAATAATTACCAATATCGTAGTTGGAATATTTAAAATATTTAACTTAAAAAAACTCAAAAGTAATATTGTCTTTAATTATCTTTTTTAATGATCTTTTTTAACCTAGTTATCACATTTTTATTTATAAATTTATCTGTATCATCAAGTATTTCTTGGATGACTCTTAAAAGTTTTTTATCTCCAGCCCAATGACTTTTGATGATTTCTGGCTCAATATTATTAAATAAATCATTTAATATATAAGCTGATAAAGCAACATCATCAATATAGCCTATTAATCCCATTAAAGCTTCTGGTAAAATATCAAATGGAGTTATAAAATAGGCAATAACTACACCTAATTTCACCTTTTTTGATTTTGTTACTTCAGAATCTCTCATTAGTTCTATTAATAAATAAAAAATGTCTGGGGCAAGTAGCAAATATTCTGGCAATTTTTCTCTTTCATAGATTTTATTAATATTATTTTTTATTTTAGCTCTTAAATTATAATAAAACTCTTCTTTTTCTTGCATAATTTTCACCTATAATCTATTTTCAATCTGTTTTATTTTAAATGCGTTAAAGATATCTGTCCTTGTTATAATACCAACTAAATTATCTCCATCCATAACCATCAATCTACCTATATCTTCTTCTAATAATAATTGAAGGGCTTTATTTATATCTTCTTCGGGAGAAATCTTTTTAATATCAGTGGACATAATTTCTCTAACTGAAACATTATGCTGTTTTTGTGGATCAATTTTTCTAATATCCTCCATGGTTACACAGCCCAATAATTTTCCATCTTCAATGATCGGATAACCACTGTGACTTCTGTGAAGCATCTTATTAAGTAATTCTTTGACACTTATATCACCTGAAATATGAGTAACATCTTGACTCATTAAATCTTTAACTTTTAAATCAGATAAGGTGTTTTTAATTTTACTATATTGAAATTCCTGATTAGCCCTCATATAGATGAAAAAGGCGATCAGTATTAAAATAAAGTTTCCATATAAGAAACCTATAACTCCAAAAATAAACACTATAACTTTACTAACTGACACTGCAATTTTAGTTGCAGTTAAAAAATCTCGTTTTCGTGCAATAAAAGCCCTTAAAACTCTACCTCCATCATTAGGAAAAGCCGGAATTAAATTAAAAATAGCTAAGAACACATTTAATTGTCCTAAATATAACACAATAAATTGTAAATCAGCTGCCAAAATATTGGAAATCAGTTGGCTAACTAAGATTAATGTTAAACCAATAGCTAAACTCACCATTGGACCTACCAATGAAATTCTTAATTCATCGTGAGGCTCTTCACTCATCTCTTTGATTTCAGCCACACCACCTAATAACATTAGAGTAATGCTATTTATTTCATTTCCTCTTGATCTGGCTACAAAAGAATGGCCTAATTCATGCAAACCAACACTAATGAATAAGGCTATTACAATTACTAACCCTAATATATAGTCGGGAATTACCATATTACTATAAGAAATATCCATTAGTTCTGCCATCATCTCTATATTGGTAGAAACTGCCCAAGCAATAAATGGTAAAGCAATAATAAAACTTATATGCAATTTTATGGGAATATCAGATATGCTGCCTATTTTGAAAGAATTTTTGAGCATATTTTTCACCCTTTATAAATCAAGTTTTAATTTCTTTTCAAAATCAAAAGATCTTCTATGGACGGGAGTAAACCCATTTTCTCTAACCGCTTTTCTATGTTCATTAGTAATATAGCCGTTATTTTTTTCAAAACCATAGAGTGGATATTCTTTTCCCAGTTCAGCCATTTTATTTTCCCTCTTTACCTTAGCAATAATTGAAGCACAGGCTAAAATATATACCTTCTTTTTAGTATTCTGGATAATTTTACTGTTCTTTTCATCAAAACCATATTTGAAATATAAAAAGAAATCTTTTTCTTCGTCTAAATTAAAATCTTTTTCTACTTCATTTTTCAAGTTTCTATATCCATTTTTAATGGTGTTTTTTAAACCTAAATTATCAATTTTATTAGAACTTACGTGTCTAATTCTAATATATTCTGCATTATTTTTAATTTGTTTATTTAGTTTTTTTCTCTGTTTAAATGTTAATTCATTTGAATAATCGATACCTTTTATTTCAGTAAATCTATTTAGTTTCAATGTGCAAATTGTTAAAGGACCTGCTGATGCCCATAAACCTGTTACATAAAATCCAAATATATTTTCATAACCTTTATTATAAATTTGATTTTCTATATTTTTAAAACTCTTATATTTTTGTTTCCAGCGAAGATTCTTTTCATAAATATTTTCACATTTACTAGCTATTCTAGTTGTGGTTTTCCTACTATCAGTATATAAAGCATCTATTAAATCACGGTCAATTTCAACTCTATCAATTAAATCCCGTATTTCTTTAATAGACTTCTCTTTTATATTATATTTATCTTCAAATTGTAATCTTGGTTGATATTTCATAGGATCAACACCTTGATTTTATAAATAATACGTTATTTATATAATTATTCATTAAAGGTAAAAATCCTTTTAAAAACAGTGTTAAAACAAAAAGACCCCGACTTAAAAAGTCGGGGGTTCCTTCGAAGAACTTTAATTTATTTAAAGTTTCACAACATTTTCTGCTTGAGGACCGCGATCTGCTTCAACGATCTCAAATTCAACTTCATCGCCTTCCTCTAAACTCTTATAACCTTCTTCTTGGATAGCAGAAAAATGTACAAAAACGTCCTCTTCAGAATCTTCTCTTTCAATAAAGCCAAAACCTTTCTTAGAATCGAACCATTTAACTTCTCCTGTGTAAATCATTTAAAAAATTCCTCCTGTATATTTAGTAATTTTTAATATGGTGCCGGGGATCGGGCTCGAACCGATACGGACACTAAATGGTCCACCGGATTTTAAGTCCGATGCGTCTGCCAATTCCGCCACCCCGGCTTGATGCAACAATTGTTGCAACATTTTAGATTATAATATAAATATTTCTGCATGTCAAGGGTTAATACTATATATACTATGATATTATAGTATTTTTTTATGAAATTTTCAGTTATATTTGTAATTTTAATCTCTTAAATATTTAAATATCTTGCTTCAATATCCATAAATATTCTAGAGGTTTTAAATTATGATTTTGATAATTTACTTCTTTCTCACTCAAATTATTAATTATTGTTAAACTTTTTTGATCTATTTCTCTTTTAGAAATAAATAGATTATCTTTTGTTTTATAGACTGGTTCTTTATTAAATAAATCTACATTTTCATTTTTGATTTTTATCATATCCTGAAGACCAGTAAATATCTTAGATTCTTTTGAATCCGTATTATTTAATGCGTTTTCTTTTTTGGATTCACTGAAGGGCCCTCTATTCAAATATCTGCTGTCTTCATAACCAAATCTGTTCTTCATTTTTTCATAAAAATCCGGATTATTTTCCATTCCTATTTCATCGCCAAAGTAGATTATGGGAGTACCTTGGACAGAAAACAACATTGAATAAGCTAATAGAACTTTTTGTACATTTTTATCAAGAAGTTCATAAAGTCTCCCAGAAATACCTTCACCATCCCTAAATTCCCAATTTTCATCTTTTAGATAATGATGATTCATTAATTCTCTTTCTTTATCTGAAACAAATTCTAAAGTTAATTCATCATGACATCTTAGAAAAGTAAACCAAGCTGTGTCTTTTGGTTGGTTTAGTTCATCTAATATTTTTAATTGTTTTTTTAAATAATTGGTATCATTCTCAGCAATTGCCAGGAATATTCTCGGCATTAAAGGAAAATTATAAACTACATTACATTCATCTCCACTGCCTAGATATTCTATTACATCCTCTGGCTTTTGATTTGCTTCTGCAATCATTGCTGTCCCAGCACCTAAATAGTCAAAAGCCTTCCTAAATATTTTCAGTACAATATGTGTTTCTTTAAGGTTCTCACAATTTGTTCCTTCTTTTTTCCATAAAAAAGGAGCTGCATCCATTCTAAAACCGTCTACCCCTTTAGTTTTCCAAAAAGTAAATGCTTTAATCATTTCAAAAAGCACTTCTGGATTTTTATAATTTAAATCAGGTTGAATATCATAAAATCTATGGAAATAATAATCATCTGTGTCTTCATTATATGCCCAATTGCTATTAGACACACCTTTCAATAATAATCTAGTTTTTTTATATTTGTTTTTATCCTCATTCCAAATGTAGAAATCACGGTATTTAGCATCTTTTGATTGGCTAGCATTTTTAAACCATTCATGTTGGTTTGAAGTATGATTAACAGCTATATCAAAAACTATTTTCATGTTTTTATCATGAGCTTTTTTTATAAAATTATAAAAATCTTGATTTGAGCCTAATTCTTTTCTAATTTTATAAAAATCAGATATATCAAAACCCTGATCAATCATTGGTGATTCTAAGATTGGAAGTAACCAGAGAGTTTTAATTCCCAATTCTTCTAAATAATCCAACTTTTTTGTTAAACCTTTAAAGTCTTCAGCAAATAAATCGACATAAAGGGAATAAACAGTTCCTTTTTTATACCAATTAGGGTTTTCAGGAGCATAATCAATATTCTCTCTTCTTTTATTAAGCAAATCCTTTAATTGGGTTAAATATTCTGTTTCTTCACCATATAATTTTTTCCATAGTTCTTCTAACTTTTTAGTCATATATTCCTCCCTCTTGTTATTTAAATTAGCTCTTAAATACTCTTCTATTCTCAGAATTTGACACCTCTTTAAATAGGACAGATAGATAAATTTGATTTTCTTATATCTAATCTCTAAAATCAGACATACTCCAGGCCTAATTTTTAGAATATTTTTCAAAAATGGTATAAATTGCCAATTGGATCTCCACTTAAACCATGGCAGTTTAACCTCCCATGTCTCCCTGGGTCTATGCCCTTAAATTCCTTCGTTCTACCTGTCCATGGGTGGAGGCCGATTCTTGCTCCTATGCTGGGTCTAAGCCCTAATG
>JAIPEX010000142.1 GCA_021736945.1 Halanaerobiales bacterium
ACAAATTTGATGAAGATGATGATTATTTCTATAAGAGAGTTAAGGAGGAAGCATAATGGCAAAAAGTGAAGTTCTTAGAATAAGAGTTAGCGAAAGATTGCAAAGGAGAGTTGATCAGGAAGCGGCAAACAGAGGAATGAACCGAAGCTCATTCATAAGACATTGCATAGAAAAAGAACTACCAAATCCAAAGGAGGTTATTATAATGACTAGAGAAAAATTAATCGAAAAATTGAAAGGAAAAAGAATTTTGGTAGATGCTGAATGGTTGGAGGAAAACGACTCTGAATTACTTGAATGGATTACATCATCTGAATATTGGGGCAGAGGTTATGATTACACACCTGGACGTTCAGAAGCTGTGATCAAAATTGAATGTGATGAAGGCGGAACAAGATATTATGCAACATTTGAATCACATCCAAATGGAGTGCAACAATCACTTAATAATCAACCAGCCTGGGGAGAAGATAAATGGGAAGATTGGGATGATATAGAACAATTAAAAAAATATTATAAGGAGGTTAAATAATGTATATTCTCAAAGAAGACGGCAAGGAATTTGGCAGGTGCAACACAAAGTTTGAAGCCGATAATGCTAAACGTGATCGGGAAAAACTAAACGAAATTACAGGGAAAAATCATAATGTGAAAATAGAGAAAGACCAGCCCTAGTGGCTGGTTTTTTTATTTATAAAAATATGCGGTATATTTGCGTCATGATCTTTATTTTGATACTTTTCAAGCTTTTTTATAGTATCTTTTTGCATTGATGGAATGACATGAGAATATATATTAAGAGTAGTTTCTATTTTTGCATGTCCTAATCTTTCCTGCACTATTTTAGGATGAACTCTTGCTTTTAATAATTCTGTAGCATGAGTATGTCTTAGATCATGAAATCTATGTTCACCTAAATTTATTTTCCTTAATGTCTTTTTAAATTTTTTAGTAATATAATCTGGCCTAATTTTAGATCCATCTTTATAAGTAAATATTAAATTATCAGCATGGCTTATTTTTAAGTGATGCTTTTTTAATTTGCGTAAAATTTCTATTAACTTACTTTTTATATAAATATTCCTATAACTGCTATCATTTTTAGGTTTTTTATAATTTAACCCTTCTCCACGAATTTCTTCGACAGATCTTTGAATATATATTTCCTGCTCAGAAAAATTAACATCTTTAAATTTCAAAGCTAATAATTCTCCACGCCTTAATCCAGTTTCTCTAGCTGCATAAATAATTGCATATAAATAATTTTCATTTATAGAGTCTAAAATTTTATTCATTTCATCTTTTGAAAAAGGGTTGATTTCTGGTTGATCTGGGCTTGGCGCTTTTACATTCCTGCATGGATTACTATCAATAAATTCATAAGTAACTTCTGCATCTGTAAGAGCTTTAGATAATATTCTGTGATGTTTCTGGACCGACCTTTTAGAAAGACCCCCTTCTCCTCTTATCCTGCCATTTTTTAGCTTATCACTTTGATATTTAATTATATGATGTGCTTTAATATTTTGTAATTTGAGACTTCCCAAAGCAGGTATTAGGTGTTTATCTATAACCCCTTTATAATCGTTATATGTTTTGGGTGCTAAATTATCCAAACAATATTCTTTATACCATTTATTTAGATATTTTTCCAAAGTCATATTAATGTTAGAATTATAATCTTCATTTTCATATTTTTGAGCTAATTTATGCATAACTTTTTTTGCTTTGGTTTTATTAGCATTAACAATTTTAGTTTTTCTTTTCTTCCTCCCAGTTTTAGGGTTTATACCAACGTTAAGTACTATCTGCCATTTCTTTTTGCCTTTTTTCCTAAGATGGGCCACGTTATCAACTCCTTATGTGATAAGTTATTAACATTTTGGGGATAAACTGTTAATAACTAATACATTTGTTCGGTATATTGTTAAAAAAGAGAATACTAATTAGAGTATTCTCCCTTAGCTTCTAAATCTCCATCTATATATATTAATATTTTATAGCTGGTCATCTTTTCTTCATGTTCAAAAGTATAATTAACAGGATTAGACTCTCCATATTCAGCTTCTAATGGTCCAATACTTCCCATTTCTGTGTAATTAGCAGCGTTTGATGTTTTACCTTCTAGTTTCAGTGTATAATTACCATCTTTACCCTCATTTTTAATTTCTCCTATGACAGTATAACTATAACCTGTGATATTATCATTCTCATCTGTTATTTCGCTTCTTTCTACAGTGTAATTTTTTAATGAAAGATCTGTATCTGAAAATATTAGTCTTTGTTCACAACCGGAAATTGTAATAACAATAAGTAATATAAGTAAAACAAAAGATAATTTTTTCATTATTTTGCCCCCCTCTTTTTTATTCTTAACATAATTATACTTTTTTAATATATAATTTTCAAATCATTTTAATATATAATTGTCGAATATTCTAACATTTTGTCATACAAACGTTAGTTTTTTAATCAAAAAAATTAGCTGCTGTTTCCATTACTGCACTTGCTCTTTTGTCTGCATCTTTTTCTATTTTAGCATGCTGCATGTCAACTCCAATTATGTAACTGTGTTTAGGTAGATCATTAAAAATATGCTCTACTTCATGGCAGAACACCTCTTTTTGTATATTATTTGATAATTTATCATTAACTACAATAAGATATTCTCCATATTTTGAATGATACACAAAACCCCATAATTCCAGATTAAGAGTTACTATTGAATGATATATATTATTAGCTCTTGCCCAAGCTTGAAAGTTTATATAAGTACGTTGTAGTGCTGTATCTTGTTTGTTTTTCTTCATATAATCACCTAAATACTGTTCATTTTATTTGTCTTATTAGAAAGTTAATGATAAAATTAACTTAATAAAGGTGTGTGCCTTTACCTATAGTATCGCCTCCAATTGATTGTTTTAGTCCTAGATTGTCGGCTAAGCCTTGATTCTTGCTTAGTTCTAAGGCTTCTGATAATGCATTTGAAGCCAGATCATCAAAAACGTTGGAGCTTGGTAAAGTTTCTTTCATTGTTTTCATATTTGTTAACTGCGAGGGTTTTTTATCCCTCGCTTTCTTTATGTCGCCATAAAGATCAGCATATATCTTCATCTCTTAGAGATGCCAGGCTCTCGTGGATAGATTATTTCACTACCTATGCGTTGCACCTTCCTTTTTAGGCTTGGCTCAAGGTCATCTTTTCAAGACTTCCCTTGAATTCACCTGGTTTCCAACTGCAGATCACTCTACAGCAGGGCAATAACCACACACCTTTTACTTCCCATTATATTTATCATCCTGCTCTTTTTCAAAAGTTTTAATTATTTCAATAATTTGTTTTATAGTAGAAGGTTTTAAATCTTTCGTTTGCTTGAGCATTAATTGTAGATCTTCTCTATCTTTTGCTTTATCCCAAAATTCAACGAGTTCTGGATCATCAGAGATAGCTTTTTTAATTTTGTCAGCATTGCTTTTTTCATCAGTGTTGCCCAGGAGGTAATCAACTGATACATCAAAGTAATTGGCTAATTTTTTAAGCAAATAGGTTTTAGGCTCTCTCTTATTATTCTCATATCGAGAAATGGTAGATTTTGTGGTGCCTATTTCGTCTGCCAACTCTTTAATGGTTAAATCATTGGCTTTTCTTATTTTTTTAAGTCTTTCTGGAAAAGTTGCCATTGATATTACCTCCTGTCAATAATTATATACGATGGTAACATAAAATTAAATAATGTTCCCAAAAATATAATAAATATCTATAAAAGTGTTGACAAGTTCCCGAATGTAGTTTATAATATAAATAACAGTTGACAATTGGGAATACAGGGAGGTGAAAAGATGAAAATTAAATTAAATAAATTGAAGGGGCTTATAGCCCAAAACGATATGACACAAAGAGATATAGCGAGCTTAATAAATGTTGCCCCAAATACTTTAAGTAGAAAAATGAATGGGAAAACTCCATTTACTTTGCCTGAAGCTAAAATAATAGCTGATTTTTTTGGAATTACTATAGATGAATTATTTTTTTATCATGAAGTTCCCAATAGGGAACATTCAGCCTAAAATACTAAAAAGGAGTTGATAAAATGGCAGCATTAGCAAAAAGAGAAATTAGTCAAAATGAAAAACTTACTATTGATAGTAGAGAAGTGGCAAAAATGATTGGAAAAAGACACGATCATTTATTGAGAGACATAGAAAGATATATAGGTTATATTTCTGAATCCCCAAGATTGGGTTCTCAAGATTTTTTCATAGAAAGCAGTTACAAATCAGAGGGAAATAACAAAACTTATAAATGCTACCAGGTAACCAAAAAAGGTTGTGAATTTATAGCAAATAAATTAACTGGCCAGAAAGGAACACAATTTACAGCAACTTATATTAATCGTTTTCACGAAATGGAAGAAAGATTAAGCAAACCTCAATCTGAATTAGATGTTTTAAGACAAGCTATAGATCAGATTGAAATGGCTCAAAGAGAAGCAAGAGAAGCTAAACAAATAGCAACTTCAACCAGCAAGAATATGGAACAGATCAATAATATCGTTAATGTAGAGGACCAGACTACTTTAAGACAGCAGTTTAATCAGAGCGTGAAGGCTTTAGCTTATGATAAAAGCTGGCCAGTATCAGACACATATAACAAAATATATAAGATCATCAATAATAATAAGCATATTAATTTGAAATTAAGAGCTAGAAATGCAGATAAAAGACCTATAGATATTTTAGAAAGAGATAATCTGTTGGAATATGCACTTAGAGTTGTGAATCATCATTTTAATTAATTGGAGGTGACATAAGATGGCAGTAATGGAAGAAATGCTAGAAACATTACAGAGGATTGAAAGAAAGTTGGATAATCTTCCGGAAGCAGCTAGCGAAAGGGGAGCTGATCCAGAAGACAGGAAGGCAGTTTTTGATGCAAAGGAATTATCTGAGTTTTTAGGATTGGAGAATAGAGAAGCAGTATATTATCAGACTAAGAAGGGAAGGATCCCACATATTAGATTAGGGAATAGTATTAAATATCCTAAAGCAGCTATTAGAAAATGGTTACTAGAGGGTGCTAAAAATAATTATTCAGAAGATGATGTTGAAAAATATGTTGAAGATATATCTAAAAATATTGACTTCGACCTTACAAGTTAATTGTAACACTGTAAGCAAGGCTTAAAATTATTAGAAAGTTAAAAAAATACTCAAAAGGAGGGTATATTGTGAGAAAAGATATTGGGGAACTTATAAGAAGAGAGAGGAAAAGAGAAGGAGTTACCCAGGCACAGTTGGCCAGAATGGTAGGAGTATCGAGGACCACGATTACTAAGTATGAAACCGGAGCATCTGTTCCGCATGATGTATTGATGAAGATAATAGAGGAGCTTAGAAGTCCTGTTTTAAGGCTTGAAGTTATGGGAGGAGCCATTAGTTGTCAGTATTTAGAAAACGTTGATTT
>JAIPEX010000143.1 GCA_021736945.1 Halanaerobiales bacterium
ATACTTATCCCAGGAAAATGTTTAATTTCAAGACATCACGGCAGTTATTTCAACATGCTAGAGGGGTTATCTAGTCTAATTCGGGCTTATCCAAGTTCAAAACCAAAAAAACCGTGCATTAAACCTTGCAATCTAAAAATATAATATAAGAGAAAGTGAAAACATTAATTTGGAGGGGTTAAAATGAAAAAAACTGTATTAATTACTATTGTAGCATTATGTGTTGTTAGTTTAGTCGCGGCTCCAGCATTGGCTAGTACTTTAAATATTACTAGTCCAGGAGAAGACCAAGAGTTCAATACTAATCGTTCTGTAGATGATTATGTCTCTATGCTAAAAGATTTAGTTGAAGCTGATAGTGCTGGTGATATTATTTATCCTGATGAAAATGAAGTGACTTATCCATTTGTTCCACTCAAAAAAGATGGAGAAATTGTAGGTTATGGTACTTGGGTTAATTCGGTTATTTATCAACATGCAGAAGATATGATTGCTGTAGTTAGCCCTGAAGGTATTGTAAGAAAATGGAAACCAATTGATGCAAATGACCATCACCCTGAATTGAGAAAAGAACAATACTTAAGTAGATATTATGGTATGACATTGAAAACCAAATTTGATCCATCTGTAGATGTCATTTCAGGTTCAACAATTTCTTCCAATACTTTCTTCTTTGAACTAAGAAATATTCTAGTTGCCTTTGAACAGTTCGGACCAGGAGCTGAATAAAAAGGTTATACAAATAAATATACTATATATAAACAAAAGGCCCTGTCAAAAGGGCCTTTTATCTATTTATTGTAGAAAAAAGTAAACTAAATATTATATTTAAAACTTTCAATTATCACACGACCTATGGTATAATTTAATTAACAAATTCGGAGGTGGGAATATATGGATAAAAAATATAACATTTCTGCAGATGAACTAAGATGTTATTGTAAATCCGAAACTTTTACATTTGAATCCACTGCTGAACTAGATCCATTTGAAGAAGGAGTAATAGGACAGAAACGGGCAGTAGATGCTATAGAGACTGGTATGAGGATTGAACAAGAAGGGTATAATATTTATATATCTGGTGTACCTGGTACTGGGAAATCTACTTATGCTAAAACTATTGCCGAAAAAAAGGCAGATCAAAAGGAAGTCCCACATGATTTATGTTATGTATTTAATTTCAGTAATCCAGAAAAACCGAAGGCTATGAAATTACCACCTGGTACTGGAATTAGATTAGAAAGTGATATGGAAAATTCCATAAAAGATCTCAAGGAAGAAATACCAGAAGTTTTTCAAAGTGAAGAATATGATGAAGCACGTAGTAAAATAATGTCCCAGTATCAAGAAAAATCTAATGAAATAATGGAAGAATTTAATAAAGAGATAAAAAAAGATGGTTTTACTTTACAGAATACAGCACGCGGAACTGTTCCGGTTCCAATAGATGAAGACGGTAATATAATTAAACAGGATGAGTTTCAAAAACTTGAGGAAGAAAAGAAAAGTAGATTAAGAGAAAAGAGTCAACAGATACAAAATGATATGGAAAAAATGATGAGAGAAATAAGAGAATTAAAATCTCAGGCACAAGATAAGTTAAAAGAAATGGAAAAAAAATTAAGCTTGAATGTAATAGAACCTAAAATTGAAAACATGAAAGGAAAATATGGAGATATAGATGAAGTTGATCAATATCTGGAAAGAGTTAAAAAAGATATCACTCAACATTTAGATAAATTTAAAAAGAAAGATGAAGCTTCTCAAAAAAATAAGATGGCTCAATTATTTCAACAAAATGATGACGGTTCATTCTTTGTTCGATATAAAGTAAATTTAATTGTGGATAATAAAGAACTAGAAGGTGGACCTGTTATATTTGAGTCTAATCCTACTTATTATAATTTATTTGGTAAAATAGAAGCGAAAAGTCAATTTGGTACCTTAACAACTGATTTTACAATGATTAAAAGTGGTTCGATTCATGAAGCAAATGGTGGATATTTGATAATGAAAGTAAAAGATTTACTCACAAAACCCTTTGCCTGGGAAACTTTAAAAAGAGTTTTAGTTAACCAGGAAATTATAGTTGAAAATATAGGGGAACAATATAGAGCAGTTCCGATCAGTGGTTTAAAACCAGAAGGAATTCCAGTAGATCTTAAAGTTATTTTGATAGGAGATCCCTATGTTTATCAACTTCTTTATCATTATGATGATGAATTCCAAAAACTATTTAAAATTAGAGCTGCTTTTGATTATGAAATGGAGAGAAGTGAAGAGAACATGGAAAAATTTGCTTCCTTCATTGCCTCAATCTGTAATAACGAAGGACTGAATCATTTTACACCTGAAGCTGTTTCTAAAGTTATTGAATATAGTAGTAGAATGTCTGAAGACAAAGATAAGATGACTGCTAATTTTAATCAAATTTTAGAAATCATATATGAAGCGGATTCATTGGCAGAAGTTAATACTCATAAATTTGTGGAAAAAGAAGATGTTAAAAAGGCTATCGAAGAAAAAGTAAAGAGATCCAATTTAATAGAAGAAAAAATACAAGAAAGAATAGAAGATGAACACATCTTAATTGATATAGAAGGTAAAAAGACAGGAGAAATTAATGGACTATCAGTATATCAAACTGGACAATATGCTTTTGGTAGACCAACTAAAATTACAGCTCAAACCTTTATGGGAAAAGAAGGTGTAATCAATATTGAGCGTGAAGCAGATATGAGTGGTAAAATTCATAACAAGGGAGTCTTGATTTTCTCTGGTTATTTGGGCAACAAATATGCCCAAGACATTCCACTTAGTTTAAACGCATCCTTGGCTTTTGAACAGAGCTATGGTGGTATAGATGGGGACAGTGCAACTGCTGCAGAATTGATTGCAATATTGTCAGCTATATCTGGTTACCCTATACGACAAGATCTTGCTATCACAGGCTCAATGAATCAAAAAGGTGATATTCAACCAATTGGTGGAGTAAACCAGAAAGTAGAAGGCTTCTATAAAGTTTGTCAAAATAAAAAAATTACTGGCAATCAAGGAGTAGTAATACCTGAACAAAACAAAGATAATTTGATGTTAAAAGAAGATATAATTGATGATATTAAAGATAGTAAATTCCATCTCTATGCAGTTAATGATATCGATCAAGCGATCGAAATAATGTTTGATAGACCAGCTGAAGAAGTACATGATAAAGTAAAAGAAGTCATGAAAGAAAAAGCAGAGAAAGCAATTGAATTTAAAAGCAAAGATAAAGAGGAATAACTTATAGAAATAGAGGTGTCTCAATTGTGTGTAATAAAAGATGTAGATATTATAAAACCCGATAAAATATTAAATAGCTATGATATTAAATTTTCTGATAAAATTTTAGATATAAAAAGAGAAATCCAAAATGATAATGACTGCCAAATAATTGATGGTAATGGTTATTATCTTAGCCCGGGTTTTATAGATCTGCATATGCATGGTAGTTTTGGTATTGATATAATGTCAGCTGGGAAAGAAGATCTAAAAGAAATGATTGATGGTCTAACTAAAGCAGGTACCACTTCATTTTTACCAACGGTTATGACTGCAAGTGTTAAGCGAATGGAAAATGCCATCAAAAATATACAAAAAGTAATGAAAGAGGAAAACAATGTTATTAAGGGAATTAATTTAGAAGGCCCCTTATTAAATCCTACTAAGGCTGGGGCACAAGATAAAAAATACATGAGAAATTTAAATCTTGAACTTTTTGATAAATATAAGGAAGTTATTGAAATAGTGACAGTAGCTCCTGAAGTTGAAGGGGCTACTGCCTTACTAAATAAACTAAATAGTTTAAATATAGTTTCTGCAATGGGACATACTAATGCTAGCTATGAAGAAAGTTTACAGGGCTTTAAAAAAGGAATTTCTTTAGTAACTCATCTTTTTAACGGGATGAAAGGTATTCATCACAGAGAAATTGGAGCAGCTGGAGCCTCCTTGCTGGAAAACATCAGTACAGAAATAATTGTTGACGGTATTCATATTTCTCGACCCATGATACAAATGATTTTAAGATTGAAAAAATTGGATGATTTAATCTTAATTACAGATGCCCAACCAGCAGCACTATATGAAGGTGAAGAAATCCAATTCAATAACAGAAAAGTAATTTTAAGAGATGGAAGTGCCCGCTTTGAGGACGGAACATTGGCAGGTAGTGTTCTCTCTATGCAGAAAGCTGTTAAAAACATGGCTGAATTTACCGATTTAAATATAGAGGAGATAATAAGAATGGCTACCTTAAATCCGGCTCGAAAAATTAAAATTGACTCTAAAATTGGTAGTATAGAACCGAATAAAAATGCAGATTTATTATTAATGGACAAAAAGTTAAATATCATAAATGTATTTAAAAAAGGAAAACAAATGATTTAAGTTAAATAAATAGGAGTGAAGAAAGTGATAAAAATAGAAGCAGATTTGCATGTGCACTCAATGTTTAGTGGACATGCATATTCAACTATAGACGAATTAGCTGAAGAAGCTAACAATAAAGGACTTAAGATGATTGCCCTAACTGACCATGGGCCTGCCTTACCAGGTGGGACTCATTTTAATTATTTCAACAACTTAAAGGTTCTTCCTGAAAAGATAAAGGGAGTCAGAATATTACGGGGAATTGAGGCTAATATATTAAATGATGGTTCTTTAGATTTAGCAGAAAGATATTTTAGAGATTTAAATTTTGTTGCTTGTGGAATTCATATGAACACTGGTTATACTAACACCAGTGTTAGAGAGCATACAAGAGCAACAATTAATGCTATCAAGAATCCGTTAGTTGATATGGTAACTCATCCCATTAATTTATCTAATATGATAGACTTAGAAGAGATAGTTCAGGCAGCAAAAGAATATGATGTAATTTTAGAAATTAATGCAAGTTCTCATAAAAAAATTGAAAGAAGTCGAGGCGATAAAAAATTATCAAGGAAATTGATAAAATTAGCCCTTAAAAACGATAATTTATTAGCTTTAAATAGCGATGCTCATTATCGAAATCTTGTTGGAGATTTGAGTAATCTTGAACCAGTTGTGGGCGATGGTCTTATAACTAATGATAATATTATTAATTCATCGATGGATCGGGTCTTGGAATTTTTAGAAAAGAAAAACAAAGTAAACTTGAGTAATTAGCAGATTTGATAAAATAATTTGAGATATTCGGCAATAATTGTTATTATTGCCGTTTTTTCATGCTTGAATTTTTTATAATAATCAGTATAATAATAAGTAGAAAGTAAGGAAAAGTCAAAAAGTCAGATAAAATCAAAATTTCAACTGGAGGTGTCTTTATGTTTGATTTAGTACCTGGTAGCAGAAGAGAAAAAAGAACTCCTGAAAAGAGTGAAGATCCTTTTGATGCGTTATGGAACAGTTTCTTTGATAATGTGATGGATCGTTCTGAAA
>JAIPEX010000144.1 GCA_021736945.1 Halanaerobiales bacterium
CAATTAAAAAGGGATAATATGTTACTTCAAACTAAGATTTGAATTTACACTATGTCCAATTTCCGCACTATGGATTAAGTAATCTCTAATTAACCTCTCCGGCAGTAAATGCCTCCGAACTTGGTTTACGAAAAATTTATGTTTAAACTAATCTTAACTCAGATACATTTTCTATAGGTTAGGGGAAGGAATAAACCTCCCCCGGGAATTTTATAATTCTTCCTCATAATATTTCTCGTACATCTCGATTACATATTCCCTGATCTCTTCTGCAGTTTTATCATCACAATTGAAAGTATCTTTTATATCACCTAGTTTTGAAATCATTTTTTATTCTCCTTTTGATTTGTTATCTATATCCTTTTTTATAATACTGTTCTAATGGTTTTTCTAATTCTTCTTTCATCACTTTAGTTTTTAAATCCATGTTTTTCTTTGTTTCATAAGCCTTATCAAGAACTTTTACATCATCTAAGTTATAAACTTCTTCACCCTCCCAAATGTGTAATATCTTCAAACAATATTCGAATGGTATATCTTTTCCTTCCGACCGCCTTATTGCTTCAATTATTACTTTTAAACTCATTCCTTTATTCAAATAATTCTTGAATATTTTTATATGTTCTTTTTTAATCTGATGATGAAAATATTCTTTATAGCTCCCTGATATCTTATTTAACTTTTGATTTGAATTATCAACTTTCAATTTCGCTGCATCATCATATTCTGTTTCTTTTTCTGTTACTGCTTCTGTTTCTGTATTGGGTAAGGGTTTTGGTAACCCTTTGGTTAACAGTTCGTAATACTGTTCCGAAAAGGCTTTGCAAATCCTCTTGTAGCTGGTAACCAGGCAGTTTTTAGGTAATTCGGATGTTTTCTTGGCCGCACCCTTGGCCTGATTTTTGTTCTGTATAGAATTATATTTAAAGAATTTGGGAATCAGAACCACTGAACTCTCTTCACAGTATTTAATTAATGATTTATCTAACAGTTTACTAAAGGGTTTATCCAATAGTTTATCTGACCACGAAAGATCGTACTGAATATAGGGTTTGGGGAGCCTGTAGTAGCCTGCCATATTACTGTGAGGTGAAGTCAATATGTATATAAATAGTTTCTGCCCCTGGTCGCTCAGCTCACTTATTTTTTCGTCAGTCCATATTTTTGTTACGATTTTAATATACCTTCCATTGCCCATTAACTGCACCTCCCAGAATATGATTATTTAGGACGGCTTTTTAGACCGCCCTATATTATTTCTATTAAGCAGGCTGTTTGATCTCGATGTCAATAAATTCGTTTTCACCCATCTCTTCAATATCTTTTTGGCTTTCATCTATTGTTTCAACAGTATTCATTATTTCGATGCTGACCGGTAGATATTTAAAGCCGTGCCTTATTACGGTTTTCTTGACCATCTCTTCATAACCCAGTTCGTCGTTCCACGGACTGAATTTAGATTTGGCAGCTTGTGATTTATTTTTCCTTTTCATGACATCTTTAATATCCATGACTTCAAAATAATAACCGCCGTCATTGAATTTTGCTACCATGTAGGTTTTAATGATCTCTCCCCGGTCCTTTGAAGCAGGTTTGTGTTTAAGTTTGGGATCTAGCCCGTATTCATATTCAAATTCATCATTTTCTTTTACCACGTGAGCATATATGGTTTTAATCTCCCCGGATCTCCTGGCCAAGTTGATCATTCCCCGGTAACCAATTATAAAGGTGGCTTCATTTCCGTAGGGGATTATGTAGCACTGGCCGAGCATATTGGGCTCAAGGCCCAGGGCAGCCGCCTGCATGACGGCTCCCATAAGTGATCCCATTGAACATTTTAGAAGTTTAGGTGTGGTCCTGATAGTTGTATAAGCAATTCTGGCCATTCTTTCTGCCCCTATGTGCTGAGGTAAAGCCCTTTCAATTTCCGGCTTCATTTTTTCAAGGTAGTTATATACTTTCTTTTGAATGGGTTCAGGTTTTTCTTTCTCCTTTTTAGTGTTTTCTTTTAAATGATTTTTAAGATCGCTTTGTTTATTATTACTCATTATCTGATTCCTCCTTGTTATTTTCTGCTTCTTCCCACTTTTTATCTAAATGGCTATCATAGTCATAATCAGCTTTCGCATAGTAACCTTCACAGTGCATCATACATATAACCTCCTGTAGTTTGATTGGTATGAATATTCGTCATATAATTCTGGATGGTCGTTTTTGAATTGTTTAGTTTTCATTCGCTTACTTGTGATATTTATCCATTTGATTACTTTTTCTCCCTGGTATACTCCCAGTTCGGCATCTTCCAGCTTGTTTTTTAACTTATTCTCACATTTTTTACGCTTCTTTTTATATTTTTTTTCTATTTCATAAAATTCATTTCGCTTTTCTATCAAATTGAGGTCCTTTTTTTCTAGGTTAATCTTTTTGTTTTCTTCCGCCTCCGGATACATCTTTTTTAATAATTTGCTGGAAGCTTTTGAGCCGTCCACTTCAGGCGGTATATTTTCTTTTACGTGGTTATACCAGAAATCTTTCTCATTTTCTATTATTAATTCAATTAACTCTTTATCTCTTTCAATGGTATAATACTGAAACTTTCTTTTATTTAAGATCAAGACCGCTAAATAAGCCTTCTCATAGCCCGTTACCGCCAGGTAATGCTGCACCTGCAGCATATACATATCAGGGAAGTTATCTTCTGACCAGAGGTTATTGAAATCTACTGTAGTTTTACATTCTAATAAAGCATCTTCCCCGACGACCCTTCTATCTATATCTGCAATCATGAATTCATGTTCTGGATGCTGTAATATGTGGTTTTCATGCCAGACCTTTATCTCTTCATCCAGTTCTTCACTTCTTCTTTTAGCAAACTCCTGGGCTACTTTATCTTCCAGCTCTCTTCCCCAGTACATCGCCCGGTTATCTTTTTCTTCAACTTCATCTCCGGTTTTATCAAGCCAGACTTCTACAGCTGACTTAAAGGGATTGATTCCAACTATTGCGGCGACATCGCTGCCGCCGATTCCTAGTTCATTTCTTTTCTTCAGCCACTCTTCTATTGTAAGATTATTTATATTTAATAATTTTTTTGCTTGCATTTTATTACCTCCTGGTGTTATAATATTAAATGGTTAAGTTTTATTTAACTACTCAGCTGTATCTTCAGCTGAGTTTTTTCTTTTTGTGATGCTTTTCTTGCACTCAGCAATTTTATCTTTTATCTCACTCCAAATTACATATCCTATTAAAATATATCCTAATGAAATTGTCAGCCACGCTAAAGCATTCATTAACCTCATCATTTAACCCACCCCAGACCTCTTTCGTATAATTCAAAATAAAGATCGGCATCCTGATTTCTCATACATTCTATTGGGTTTCTCCTGCAGTCCTTTATATCCATTTCACAGTCATGACAAAACGTCTTTTTCTTTTTATCGTAACTAATTAGTATAACCCCCTTGAGATATATCCTTTATTTTTCATTTTGTTTATTTCGCTTTTTTCTAATTTTTGAATATCAATATTAAAATTCTCTGCCATTGATGCCATAAACAAGCTGCTGCAGGTATCTAGATCACAAACCTGTATTAATACATCTTGAAATAGTACTTCTTTTTCTTTTTCATTAAGGTCTCTAGTATCTAATTTGTTAATAAGGTTTAAACTTTTTAATGAATCTAATGTTTCTTTAAGCTCTTCCAGCATTTTTTGCTGTGTAGCCAGCGGACTTAAATCTACATTGTCTAATAATGGGCTGTTTATTACGGTTCCGCTAACTGCTAATTTTAACCTTGGGCTCTTAAGAACTTCTATTATCTTATCCAAGTTATATTGAGGAATATTACTTCCAGATTCATATTTAGATATTGATGATCTTGTTAAGCCCGGTATTAAATTTGCCAGCTGCTGTTGTGTCATTCCACTCCTTTTCCTCTCTTTTTTTAGGATAACACCAATATTTTTCACTAAATCACCTCCTTTGTTTTCCTCTAATTACATTTTTTGGTTTTATGGATAAAAAATATATGATATCATTATATTAAGATATAGTTTTAAACATTTTTTCTATATCTTCGGATTCATCTTCTTTAATATAGTTTTCAGCTGCCCTGCCGCTGAGCCAGTCGAATAACTGATCTACAGGAAATAAGTATCTTGATCCATTTTTGATGTGCGGTATAGCATTAGCATGAACAAGTTCCAATAGTTTGTTGCGGCCAATTCCTAATAATTCCATTGCTTCAGTAGTACTTAAGTTTGCTTTACCGTCCATCATTCTGGGAAAGCCGCCTTTTTCTGCTGATTTTATTTTTTCTAATTTACTATTGAGGTCCTGCAGTTCAGTCAATATTTTTTCTAATAATGTCATTTTTTATTCCTCCAGTTTTGTATTATGATAAAATATGTTTTCAATTGATTCACCGAATAAGTCTGCTGTTTTTTTGGCTAGATTTAATGTCGGATTTCGCATACCTCTTTCAATTGAAGAATAATAAGAAGTAGAGATGCCTAATAGACTGGCTATATCTTTTTGGAATAGATCATTGGTAATTCTAAGCTGTTTTAACTTGGCTCGGTGTTGATTCATTATGTTCCCCCTTACATTTCTTATTGTGTCTCACTATTTATATTATATGACACATTTGGGGTAATGTCAAGGATTTTTTTACTTTTTTTTCTTCAATATGGGAAATTATTTTATTTATTCCTCAATATGTGTTATAATACATTTTAGAGAGGAGGTATCATTATGGCTGACTTTAAAAACAGATTAAAAGAACTTAGAAAAGAAACTAAATTAAAACAGTCAGAAGTAGCTGAGGAAATGGGATTAGGTAGATCTACTTATGCAAACTATGAGCAGGGAACAAGATTTCCCGGCAAAGAGAACCTCATAGCAATTGCTGATTACTTTGGAGTCTCCATTGACTACCTCCTGGGTGAAACAGATATAAAAATATCTGAAGATAAAGTCGTTGAAAAATTGGCTGATGATCCTGACCTTTTAGACTTTTATAATTCCATGAAGAAAAATGGAGATTTAAAAAAAGTATTTAAACGTACTAAAGGTCTTTCAACAAAAAGTATTAAACAGATACTTGAAATAATTAAAACATTTGAAGAATCTAATAACATTTAAAACATTCTGTTTAACAAAGGAGTGAATTAATTGGTACAAGAAGATGAATCCGTACTGCTCCAGGTTTTTGAAAATAACAGTTACCTATCTACATCTAATTACTCAATTTATTTAAAGCTAAAAGATTTAGAAAAAGAAATCTGGGGCGTTATTTATCAATGCAGTACTAAAGATTACCTTATTGTTTTCAATGAAAATTACAATGGTAAAATCATGAGGGGTGTATATTATGAAGCATTAGAAATTATCGATTCCAATCTATCATTCATTGATTCGCGCATTGTTGTTATTAAGGAAGATAATTTTA
>JAIPEX010000145.1 GCA_021736945.1 Halanaerobiales bacterium
ATTACTCTCGTAACTTCCAGACTAAATACGGTGTCATTGAAAATCTAGAAGTCCCAAGAGATAGAAACAATGACTTTCAAACTGCTCTATTTGAGCCATATAAACGCCGTGATGACTGGCTGGAACAGACTGTAATCCAGATGTATGCCCGAGGTCTATCCACTCGTGATATTGCCAATTTGATTGAGCAAATGTATGGTCAAAAATACAGTGCTACCAGTGTCAGTAATCTGACAGATATAGCAGTTAAAGAAATTGAACAGTGGAAAAACAGGCCCTTAGAAAAACGCTACAGTGTGCTCTTCATTGATGCTCTAAGCATTAAGATTCGCCGAGAACATGTTGGTAATGAATCAGCATATATAATCATTGGAATCAATGAAGAAGGCTACAGAGAGATTCTAGACTTCTACATTGGCGTAACAGAGTCAGCTACACTCTGGGAAGAAGTACTGATGAACCTTAAATCCAGAGGCGTAGAACAGGTGCTTTTAGGCGTTATGGATGGCCTACCAGGTTTAACTGACGCATTTCTTAAAGTATATCCAAAAGCTGATGTTCAACGCTGTGTAGTTCACAAAGTCCGTAATACACTTCATAAAGTTAAGAAGAAACATACAGATGAAATTGTTACTGATCTTAAGAAAATTTACAAAGCTCCCAGCAGAGAGTATGCAGAGCAGGCCTTAAATGATCTCAGCTTAAAGTGGGATAAAATATATCCTCACTTAGCTCAAAGCTGGTTTGAAGATAAAGATGAATTATTTGCTTTCTATAAATATCCAGATAGTATTCAGAAATCAATTTATACAACTAATTGGATTGAAAGAGCCAATAAAGAAATCAGAAAAAGACTTAAAACAATGAACAGTTTGCCAAATAAAAAAGCAGCAGAAAAAATACTCTATCTTAAAATTTTAGACTACAATTCTAAGTGGTCAGAACGAAGATTAAAAGGATTTTTAGCTGCTAGAGATAAACTAATTCAACTATTTGAAGAAAGATATTAATTTATTTACACAAAATACTTGACGTTACCACAGATGGAATTGATTTAAGTTATTAAATAATTAATATAATATATTTATATTTTATAAAGTAATTATAGTTCCAGCATTACCCGCAACAGCTGCTTTAAGATTAGAAAGAGAAGTTATAACTGCTTTTTTACCACCATCTTTTACAAACTTAATAGCAGATTCAACTTTTGGTGCCATACTCCCTTCCCCAAACTGACCCTCTTTTAAATATTTTGCTATTTCAGAAACAGTTATTTCTTTTAACGCTTTCTCCTCTTCAGTTCCATAATTAATCATCACATTGTCTACATCTGTAAGAATAAAGAAAAAATCAGAATTAGTATCTTGCGCCAGAATACAACCGGCTCTATCTTTATCAATTACTGCTTCTACCCCTTCTAGATTGGATTCATTTTCAATTACAGGAATCCCTCCTCCACCAGCAGCAATAACAACTCTTTCATTCTCAATTAAATCATTAATTAATTCTTTTTCTATTATTTTTAAAGGCTGTGGAGAAGGAACCACTTTCCGCCAACCACGGCCACTATCTTCTATCCACTTTTCTCCCTTTTCTTCCTGTTTTTTAGCATGCTTTCTATCAAAAAAAGGTCCTACTGGTTTTGAAGGATTGTAAAAAGCTGAATCATTTTTGTCAACTAAAACTTGTGTTACTAATGATGTACTTTTTAAATCCAAATTATTTTTTTCAAATACATTCAGTAATGAATTCTGAATCATATAACCAATAAACCCCTGTGTTTGAGCACCACAAAAATCAAGCGGTAACTCAGGTATGTTCTTTGCAGAATTCTGCTGCAAAAGAATATTTCCAACCTGGGGACCATTTCCATGTGTGATTACAATTTGATAACCTTCTGCTGCTAATTTTCCTATTTGTTCACAGCTTTCATATACATTAGATAACTGTTCCTCAGCATTTCCATTCTGCCCAGGCTTTAAAATAGCATTTCCTCCTAAAGCAATAGTTAGGCGCATATAAATCCCTCCAGTATTATTTTATCTTTTTTTAATTTAAATATCCCCATTTAAGATTATCCCCTTTTTTGTTCTTTAGAGGCTTAGGTGGACAATGATTTTGGGTTAATAAGCTGACTACTATCATTGTAATTGTTGAGATAATAGGTGGTATTAAAGTATAAAACCACTCAGGACCAGGTATTAAACTTCCTTGAAGAATTGATCCTGTAATAATGAATAATGCTCCAGACAAACAACTTACTATAGCTCCATATTCATTAGCTTTTTCCCAGTATATTGCAAATACCATTGGTGCAAATAACATACCAAAAAGTAGAGAAAAAGAAAAAATCATTAATTGATATAACGAATCTGCATAAACTCCAATAACTATCGAAAAAAGTCCTAAAAATACAACAATTGATTTAGTCAAAATCAATTTCTTTTTTTCTGAAAAACTATCTTTGATATTAAACTTTGTTACTAAATTTTCAGTCATATTTGACAGAATTACTGAACTTGCAAATAAAGATGAATCAGCCGAAGACATAACTGCACTCAGCAATGAACCTAAAAATATAGCAGCTGGCAATGGATGAAAAACTGCTTTTGAAATTAATGGAATTATCATCTCACTATCATTTGCTATTAATTCAGCTGATATAATACCCTGTTTACTAAGAGTTATAGCTGTAAAACCAAGAAAAATTGGTATAAAACCAAAACTCCAATACATTATTCCAGCACCAACAGCACTGTTTTTAGCGGTATTCTCATCCTTAGCAATAAATGATCTCTGAGCAATATCTGGAGCAGGAATATTACCTAAAGCCATACCAGCCCATGCTGAAATATAACTGAGCCAAGTCATAGAATTACTTTCTTTCGGAATGAAATCCCAAAAGTTAGAAGGTACATTTGATACAACAGCATTATATCCTCCAGCTTCATTCACAGCTAAAGGTAGCATTATTATTAATCCAACTAATATTAAAACTCCCTGAATAAAATCTGTCCAAGCAATTGCCAGCATTCCACCCATAGCAGTATATATAATAACAATAATTCCACCAATTATAGCTGTAGTATGATACTGCAAATTCAATAATGAGGCAAAAATTTTTCCAATAGCCATTATCTGAACTGCAGTCCAGAATATATATGTAGGTATCATAAGAATTGAAGCTAAAACTGACATTTTATTTCCGTACCTTAATCTATATAAAGAATCTAGGGAGTTAATTTTCATTTTCCTTAATATCTTAGAAAAAAATAATCCAACTAATATTAATGCCAATCCAGCTGCAAAGGGATCATAAATAGTCCCTAATATTCCATCATTATAGGCAGCACCTGCTCCACCCAAAACAGTTCCCCCACCCCAAAATGTGGCAAAGAGAGTTGCTGTTACTAATATTGTCGGTTTATTTCTTCCTGCAACTAAATAATCATCACTATCATTTATATTTCTGCCTGCATACCAGCCTATAAAAACCATTAAAAGCAAATATATAAGTGCAAAAAATAATGTTAAAAAAGAAGACGTCATTATATTTTCCTCCTCAAATAAAAAATTTTAGCAACTTTTTTAGCATTTTTTGAAAGCTAATTTAAATTTTTGAGTTGATTCTTTGTATATTTTATATTATTTAATAATTTTATTACCGAATTTATTATATCACAGTCTTCTTTTTTTAAAAATCTTTAAAAATAATGTTTTATATTTCCAGATATATATTTTTAATACAAATTAAAGTTAGCAGTTCTTAATATTTTTTTATTATTATGAAGATTCCTATACATTTTTGATACTAACTCAACTTTTTCAACCGCGTATTATAAATAAAAACATCATGTTATTTCATCAATATTTTAATAACCAAAGTAGGATATTAAATAATTAATACTATATTCAGAAAAAATTATTTATAATTTGGGAAAACATTTCTGAAAATTGCAGTCATGATTTCTTCTTCCCATTTATAAAAAGTTGAATATTCTCCAAAATAATTATTAGGATCATTACCAACTCCACCAATTAAATAAATAAACCCATTATTAGAATCAAAATCAAGCATAAAACCACTTAATAATCCATAAGCATCACCTAAATGTCCACTCATATATATATCTTTGTTTTCTAAAATCCGATCTCCATCAACATTTCTGATTATATGAGTACCTAAACCATAACTTGTCATTAAACCCCAATAATTATCACCATTTTCTAAACTATTATCATAAGTCCAATAAGGAGAAAACATCAATTCTATAGAACTTTCTTTAAGAATTTGAACTTCCTTATATCTCCCTTTATTCAAAAACATTTTCATTATTTTTCCTAAATCTTTTGCTGAAATTCTTAAACCTCCTTGAGGCGAAAAAATAGTCCCATTTGTCCCGATCTTATAGTTGTTCAATTTAACAAAATCATATCCTTTTTTTGTATCTGGATTACTAATCATTACTTCATTTTTATCAATATTTTTTTCACTATAATCATCAACTTGTGGTATCCATGGTCCATCATGATTCCATTTGCCGTTTATCTGTTTTCTATATAAAGTTGAAACATTTTTTCTGTCATTTTTACTGAAATCAGCTATATTATAACTAGCTTCGATATTCATAGGCTCAAAAATATTATTCTTCATATATAGATCAAATCGTGTTTCTGTTACCTTTTCAAGAATAGTTGCTAGCACACCATAGTTTAAGTTTGAATATTTGAAATATTTGCCTGGAGATTTATCTTTAGTTGATTTGTCTTCTTTAGATTCTGCCCAGTGTTCACCTTCATAATAATATTTTCCATCTCTTAAAAAAAACTCTTTTATTGAATCTTCAGGAGAGATTGAATAAAAGCTTCCATCTCTTATAGAAGATGTATGTGACATTAACATTTTAATTGTTATTTTATCATCTGGATAATTAGGATTTCTTAAATCAAATGAAAAATATTCCCCTATATCTTTATCAAGATCTAGATTACCATTTTCAACTTGCTGCATAATACCAATTGCTGTTATCAACTTAGAAATAGAAGCTATCCTAAATTTTGTGTCTTCATTTACAAGTAGATTATTTACTGAATTAATATTATCTATATGACGATAACCAAAATTACCCATATATTCAGTTTCTTTATCTTTAACAACTAAAACCTGAAGACCTGACAATTGATATTTAGGTTTATTCACTATTTCACTTAATTCAACTTCTAATTTTTTATAATTATCAAATTTTGCGCTTACCATTGATGTGTAGCTCAAAATTAATACTGATAATAAAAACAAAATAGTAATTTTTTTCATAATACAACTCCTCTTTTTACGAAATTAATATATTTAAAAGACATATTCTGAAAATAAAGAGTTTTTATTAAAGAGATAGAGAACTACACACCTAATTACACTAATCCTCATTAT
>JAIPEX010000146.1 GCA_021736945.1 Halanaerobiales bacterium
ACAGGATATTAAAAAAAGGGGAAAGGGGGTAACAAAACCTGACAACCTTAAATATTTATAACGCATAGGCAGGTTTTGGTAGGGGGGGGTTACTTCTTAAAAATTCCCATTATACAGCAATATAAACCCGTATGAACCAATGATATAACAAGTATTGTACGGTAAACAATTATTACCTGCATGAAGTATTATATAGGTTAAAAGCACACAAAAAACACACTATTTTACAGCAAAAAAAGTAGAATTATTTCCGGCCCATAAAAAGGGTTATTACACACTATAAAAAAGGGATAAAACCCTGGTATTAAATATAAGTTTATAAGTTTCCCCAGTTTTTACAGGCCTTAAAAAGAGTTTTGCAACACTATAAAAAATACAGCAGATATAAAAACAAAGTCCATGAAAGGTTAAAATCAAAAACAACCTCATGTGAATAGGGGGAGGGGTGTCAGCCAGGAAATAAATTAGGAGTCTCTATACTAGTACCTGCTCTTCTTCAATTTTATTTCCTCAAAACGGCTCTATACGGTATTTCTAGGGTAATATTGTAGGTTTATGACCTTATACCATTACTGGATTATACTTTATACCCAGAGAGCACTCATGTGCCTGCTGAGCAATAAAATATAGCAAAATAAAATCATGTTTGTATATACGATATAGAAGGAGGAGTTTTTTGGACACTATAAAAAGGGCTGGAATAACGATATTTATACTATTTGAAGTATTATAAATGCTGTTATAACAATAATTAGAGCAGTTTATTTCATTTTTGTGTGATTAAGCCAAAAATAGAATATAGAAAAGCAGTTAAATAATTGAGTTTTGTGGCAAGGGTGTTGTTATGACAGGGGATTTAGTGTTTTATCTTTATATCCTGTTTTTTACCAAAAAAAGTTATAGTCCTATGATTGCTGATAAAACAAGGAACTTACCAGAAACAAACGGAAAGGAATATCAAGAAACCGGAGGCACAAAAATAGCATTTATTTGTTATTAGAATAGATTATAACCTAAGTTTATGGTTTTTTCTATTATATACAGGCTTATAAGAGCAAAAGTTTATTTCCAATGGGTATTAGTACAGGCTTTTTACGATATAAAGCTGTTATATCAAAGAATGAAACTGGTTTCCAATATTCTGAGTCCTGTTTCCAAGTATATCTTCCAACATGTGAAAGCAGGGTTTTAAGATTTTATCTATAATTCATACATTAAAAGGGAATGGGAGGATTGAGAAATGTCAGAGTCTAAATATACTATAGATGTTCAGCGGGCTAAAGAAATATTGGGAGTTAGTCGGAAAACTATATATAACCGCTTAAAATCAGGAGAACTTGATGGGAAAAAAGTAGCTACAGATAATACAATGAAGTGGGTTATTAATGAAAATGATATAAAGCAGGCAAAACGTGTCCAGGAAAGTGTTGAGGTTGTAGAAGTGGAGGAAAACATAAGTAAGGAACAGCTTATAGAGTCCATTCAAGAAGCCGTAAACAGCCAAAATAAGCAGGTTATACAAGAGTCAATGGAAAAGGTAACAGACAAAATAGACCAGCAAAATAAGGCAATACAGCAACTTACAGAGCAGATTAAAAGGTTGAAAGAACAGCAGAATAAATCCTTGTGGGATAAGGCGAAAAATATATTTAAACAGTAATTATCAGAAAATATAGTTAATAAAATGAAGGAAATAATTAATTTATGAGCAATATTATAAAGGGGGTAAAATAATATGAATAAAAATAAAGAACCTTATCCTAATGAATACGAAGAAGTTGATTTAAGAGAGCTAATAATGACTTTATGGAATGGTAAATGGATTATTATTAGTTTATTTATTGTTGCGGTTTTTGTTACTGCTTTTTACAGTATGTTTATGATAGAACCTACATATGAGGGGAAGGCTTCTTTGCTTATAATGCCCCCAACTTATACAACATCTTTAGATGTTTCTACTTTGCCCGTTAATACTTATGAAAATATTGCTTTAACAGATACAATCAAGCAAGATATTATTAATGAACTGGATTTAACTAAAAGTGATGGAAGTAGTTATACTGTAGAAAATTTAGAGAATATGATGGTTTTAGAAGTTAAAACTCGTGAAATTGAAGACGATAGTGAAAATAAATATCCTTTTCTTGTTATGAAAGTAAGAAGTTCTGATCCTAAGTTAAGTAGTAAAATTGCTAATACTTGGGCTAATAAATTCATGAAAACTAGCAAAGAGATTAGAAAAGGCGAAGTACAAGAGGTTACTGGAGTAATTATAGAACAATTTGAAGATACAGATAAGAAATTATCAATTGCAAGAGAAGAATTAAAAGATTTTGAAAAAGAAAATAGGCTATCTTTAAAAAATAGTAAATTAGAGATAATGACTGATAAACTATCGGATTATGAAGATAAATTAATTACATTAAAGACTAATTTAGGTTCAGAAAAAAATAAATATAAGGATATATTAGCTCAATTAGATAAATTAGAAAAAGATGGAGAATGGAAAGGTGAATTGAGCAAAAATAATTTAGAAAATAAAGAATTAATGACTAATACAAGTAATTATCTACTTATGCAAGAAAGATTACTTGAATTCAGAAAAAATAATAATTTGGATATTTTAAGTCAGGAAATAGATACTAAAGAATTATTAATTAAAAAATATCAAGAAAATCAAGCAGAGATTGAAGATGAATTAAATAATTTAATAAATGAGAATAAGGAAATAAATAATTTACTTGAAGCTGAAGATTCTAGATGGAAATTAAAAAGGAGCTTAAGTAATAATGCTTTTTGGAATAATATTTTAGATGAAGAACAAATAGAAATATTAAAAGATCTAACTTTAACAGATGAAATTGTTAATCCTATATTTCAAAATCTAAAAACTAAATATAGTAATAGTAAAATAAGTATCGAGAGTATACCAGTTCAAATTCAATATTATGAAAGAAAAATAAAAGAGGAAAAAGAGAAATTAGATAATTTAAAAAGTGAGCTTGTAGAAAAAGAACAAAAAGAAGAAAAACTAGTATCAGATTTAAATAACTATAAAAAGATATATGACAATGAAGCTTCGATATATAGGAGTTTAATAGCTGATAAATTAGAAAGTGAAATGAAAATTGATTCTTTAACTGCTCAAATTGATTTTTATGATAGTAAGGTTGATGAACTTGAAAGTGATATTAAACTTCTACAAGATGAAATTTGGGAAGCTGAGATTAGAAAAAAAGAACTATCTCAAAGGGTTACTGATATACAAAATACTTATATAAGGCTATCAGAAAAAGTTGAAGAAGCTAGATTGACTGAAGCACAAAGAACTAGTGATGTTAAATTCATTGCTAGAGCTGTTCCGCCTAATCAGTCTATAGGTTCTAATACCAAACTAAATATAGTAATAGCTGGTGTATTAGCCTTAATGTTGGGAGTATTTATAGTAGCTTTCAAAAATATGATGGCAACAGATGAAGTCAATTAATTAAATGTTTTAAATTCAAAGCTAAACTTATCTTTTCTTCTAGGGGAATTAAAATGGCAAAAAGAAAAACTCCATACATTTCTATTTTCTTTATTATAATGGCTATAGTATTGCTAATTTTGGGGATTATTCAGGTTATAGCAGGCTTGGTAAATGATTATACAATTTTATTATTTCTTGGTGTAGTTATTAGCCAGTTATTTGCTCTTTTATTTAAACCTACAGGATATTTTACAATTAAATAAAAATTAATAGAAAACTACAATCCAGGCTGGAGGTAAAACTCCAGTCTTTTTTTATATTATCAAAAAAATATTTAAGCCAAAAATAATATTTTTCCAGTATTAATTTATAGCAATATACAGTCGAAATATGGAACATCTGTTTAATTTTAATGGATATTTGTATTATTAAATGCAGTTTTTAACTTAAATATAAAAATACAAAAATAACTTTGTTGATATAATAGGGAAGTTAGCGGTTAATATAAAAAGTTTCGCAAAAGGTATATTTTGCGAAACTTTTTTAGAGTTAAAATGCTATTATTATCTATATATCAAGGATAAAAGCCTATTTTTACTATCTCTGACTATTAATCTATTTAACTGAATACCGGAGAAAAAAAGAGTTTACCGGAGTTTTTTTAATAAAAAATAGGGTAAATTTAATAATATCCTAAAATGAGTTAATTTACTCTGAGAGTTGCTCAGGGCAAATAATTAACCGAGAGAGATAATAATTAATATTTTAGTTTATATCTTATCTTTATCTCAAATAATATCAAATAAGGGTTGAAAGTATATCCAATATATATTAAACTAATACTATAAATTATAAGAGGTGAAAAAATGAAAGTTTACAGTACTAAGCAGGTAGCAGATATTTTGAATATATCAGATGTAACTGTGCTCAAACTGATAAATAATGGAGAATTACCGGCAAAAAAAGTGGCCAGGAAGTGGAGAATTACCGAAAACCAATTGAGGTATTACCTGGAAGGAGATAATATTATGCAGGAAGAAAAACCGAGAACGGCCACAACCGGAACCAAACTTGCAAGTAATCAAACTTTGGAAAGTATATTAAATTTGGAAAAAGAAATAGAAAATACCTATCAAGATGAAAAGGGGTTTTTTATTAAACTAGAAGGTGAAGAAAACTGGTATAAGTTGAAAGTAGGAGAAAAGTTGAAAGCAACCAAAGAACCTGATGGAAATTATAAATTTACCAAAGTAGAAAAATAATTTTGGAGAAGATATATTATGTTGTATATCAAAATCTGGGGTTTTGTATTCATTATTGGAGGTGCAGCACACTTTTTCACACCACGAAAAAGGTTGATAAGTATTTTATTGATCGGAATGGGAATATACATTTTGAGGAAAATATATAATCTCAATACTACTCTTATAGTTACTACTACTCTGATAATAATATTGTTCTTATCCTTTTGGCAGGTTTAAGTATATATTTGATTATAACTTTTATTAAAACCCGTTCATATTGCCGATAACTAATACCACAGGTATAATAAAACTTTTTCCATTTTAACCGGATAAATTCTTGTATATTGCCGTATTTGGCTCAAATTCTGGATTTAAGAAAGGCTTTTAAATAAATATATTATATAAAACAAAAAGTCCTCTTGAAAAGCCAATATAGGTTGAAATATTGCAATTTCTACCAGACTCTTATATACTAAATATAAATTAAAATTACATAAAAAAATAGAAACCCGCTCCGGCAAGAGCGAGTTAGAATAGAAAGTTTAATTAATAAGAAAAATATTCACTTAGTAATTATAATAATACAAGAAAATAATTATTACTGCAAGTAAAATTTCTAAATCTATTCTGCCAGAGGTGGAAACTATCACCAAAAGGGAGGATTTTTTTATTATGAGTAAGAGAGAAGTAT
>JAIPEX010000147.1 GCA_021736945.1 Halanaerobiales bacterium
ATTAGGAAGGGATTTTAAAGTAATTTTTATCTGAAATCTCTGTAAGATTTAAAAAAATTAAAAAGTGGAGTGAATAAATATGTATATGAAAGAAGGAAAGATCGAAAGATATTTAAAGGATTTAAAAGAAAATTTGGTTCAGGCTAGAGTTGAATTTGAAGAATTTGAAGTTTATCCAGCAAAATTAGAAAATAAGAAATTACCTGATTTTACAAATATGACTGCAAAAAAACTTGCTGTTGGTGAAAGATGGGGAGGAAAAAATGTTAGTCAATGGTTTAAGACCAGAGTTAAAGTTCCGAAAGAATGGGATTTAGAAAAAGGGAAAATCTATCTAAAGATCATTCCAGGAGCCGGGCATTATGGGAACTTAAGTGGCTCAGAGTCTTTACTATATCTTAATGGTCAACCACTACAGGGATTAGATAGAAGTCATTCTTTAGTTTATTTAAGTGAAAAAGAATTAAGTTCTAGTTCACCGTTGGAAATTTCTATTAAGGCATTTAGTGGTTTAGAAGAAAAAAAGCATGTCTTTAAAGAAGCGGCATTAATTTATAGAAATAGAATCCTAGAAGATTTTTATCAGAGAGCTAAAATAGTTTTTGAATCCATTAAAAGTATGAAAGAGGGAGAAGACTTAAGAGAAAAACTATTAAGAGTTTTAGATAAATCTATAAATATTTTAGATTTTAGAAAAGCTAATTCTGATAAATTTTTACAAAGTGCGGAAAAAGCTAATAGCTATTTAAAAAATTCCTTACAGGAATTAAAAGGTAAAGACAATTTACCTAAAATTACAGCGGTTGGGCATTCACATATCGATGTAGCCTGGTTGTGGCAGCTTCTTCATACTCGAGAAAAAACTTCCAGAACATTTTCGACAGTATTAAAATTAATGGATGAATACCCTGAATATACTTATGTACAAACAATGCCTCAACTATATAAATTTATTAAAGAAGATTATCCTGAAATTTATGCTAAGATTAAAGAAAAAATTAAAGAAGGCACATGGGAAGTAACAGGAGGAATGTGGGTAGAAGCTGATTGTAATGTTACCTCTGGAGAATCGCTTGTGAGGCAGTTTTTACATGGAAAGAAATTTATTAAAGAAGAGTTTGATGTGGATTGGAATATTTTATGGTTACCAGATGTTTTTGGTTATTCATGGGCACTACCACAAATAATTAAAAAAAGTGGTATGGAATATTTTATGACTACAAAAATTAGTTGGAGTCAATTTAACCGTCCTGAATATGATACATTTACCTGGAGAGGTATAGATGGTACAGAAGTTTTAACTCATTTTATTACAACTCCAGAAATTCATAATGATTCACCTTTTTATACTTACAACGGAATTTTAAATCCTGAATCAACTGAAGGTATTTGGGATAATTACAGACAAAAAAATATAAATGATGATCTGCTGCTGGCTTACGGCTGGGGTGATGGCGGTGGTGGACCTACTAGAAAAATGATAGAGTCAGGCAAAAAAATACAGGAAGTTCCTGGGATGCCTGAAGTTAGTTTTGGCAAGTCGGAAGATTATTTTAAAAATTTAGCAAATAAGATGGAAAATGAGAAGGAATTACCTGTCTGGGATGGTGAATTATATTTAGAGTATCATCGCGGAACTTATACATCACAAGCTAAAGTTAAGAAAAACAACCGTAAAGCTGAAATAATGCTTCATGATGTAGAATTATTTAATAATTTTAGTTCAATAAATAATCAAATTGAATATCCTGCTGAAAAGATTAATGAAAATTGGGAGATAGTACTAAAGAATCAATTTCATGATATTTTACCTGGATCTTCAATAAAAGAAGTTTACGAAGATTCGGAGGCAGAATTTAAAGAATTATTTAATGAGACAGAAACTTTATTAAATAGAAGTTTAGAAGAAATTGCATACCAGATTGAAGGAAATAATGAGAAAGTTGTTGTTTATAATTCACTTCCATGGTCAAGAGATGCATATATAGATTTAAATAATAAAGAGTATGAAATTAAATCAATTCCTGCAAATGGGTATTACTCTTTTGAAGTTGATGAAAATACATTAGAGGCAGTTAATATGAATGATCAAAGAATAAAAATGAGTTCAGAGAAAAGAGCAGTTAATGAATTAAAAGTTGAAGCTGATTTAATTGAAAATAAGTTTTATAAAATTAAAATAAATGATAAAGGTCAAATTGTTTCTTTATATGATAAAGAATATGAGCGGGAAGTAATTACTGAAAATGAAATAGGTAATTTATTGCAGGCTTTTGAAGATCGTCCTATGAGATTTAATGCCTGGGATATAGATATTTATTATCAGGATAAAGAATACATTATAAATGATTTAAAAGAAATGAAAATTAATCAGGAAAATGATAAAGTGATTATCAATTTAGAATGGAGATTTTTGGATTCGATTATTAAACAGGATATGATTATCTATGCTGATAAGCGGCGTATTGATTTTAAAACAGAAGTTGACTGGAAAGAAGAACAAATACTTTTAAAAACTGCATTCCCTATTGATGTAAGAACAACTAAGGCTAATTATGAAATTCAATTTGGTAATGTTCAGAGAAACACTCACTGGAATACAAGTTGGGATTATGCTAAATTTGAAGTTGTTGGACATAAGTGGGCAGATTTATCAGAGGGAGATTATGGAGTCAGTCTTTTAAACGACTGTAAATATGGATATGATATAAAGGATCAAACAATGCGTTTAACCTTAATTAAATCTGGTGTTTATCCTGATCCTGAAGCAGATCAAAATCATCATTCATTTACTTATAGTCTTTATCCTCATGGAGGAAACTGGTTTGAAGCTGATACTGCAAAAGAAGCCTATGAGTTAAATTATCCTGTTAAAAATGTTAAAGTTGATGGGAAAAATGGAACTGAACCCACTGAGAAGTCATATGTAGATGTAAAAGAACAGAGTACAATTTTAGAAACTGTTAAAAAAGCCGAATATAGTGATGAATTAATTTTGAGATTTTATGAATATGGTAATAGAAGAGATACAGTTAAAGTAAAATTAGATAATGAAATTAAATCTATTCATGAATGTAATCTAGTTGAAGAAAATATAAACGAAGTTGAAAATAACAAGTCTGAGTTTGAATTTAAAATAAAACCATATGAAATTAAAACTTTCAAAGTTGAATTAAGATAGTGGGTTGATTATAAAAATTAGATTAACAAAGGAGATTAGGGATATGAAGGTGAAAATTGCTTTGGGACAAATTGAGCCAGGCACCTTGAAAAAAGAAGATAATTTTAAAAAAATGAAAAATTATATTGAGCAAGTTTCTAATCAGAATGTTAATTTGATTATCTTCCCCGAATTATCACTTACAGGATATAATTGTGGAGATGCTTTTTTCGAAGTTTCAGAAAAAATACCAGGTCCTACGGTAAATAAATTTGAAGATATAGCAAAAAATAATGACATATATATAATTTGGGGTATGCCAGAAAAAGGTATTGATGGTGTATTGTATAATGATGCAGTTTTAGTTGGTCCGGAAGGTTATATTGGTAAATGGAGAAAGCATACCTTACCTGGACATGCAACTGATAAAGTTGGTCCAGGTGCTTTTCCTGATCGAAGATATTTTAGAGCTGGTTCAAAAAGTCCCATATTTAAAACCAAAATAGGTAATATAGGTATGATGGTATGTTATGATATTTATTTTCCAGAAATATCAAGACTCTTAACTTTAAAAGGCGCTGATATATTAGTTGGAATCTCAGGCTCTCCCGCATTTGAAAAAAATATATTTGAACCTTTAGTAAAAGCGAGAGCAATGGAAAATGCTATTTGGTATGCTTATTGTAATTTAGGTGGAAAAGAGGGAGATACAGAATACTGGGGTGGAAGTACTATAATTGGTCCTGGTGATAAAGAAACTAAAGTGCCAGGAGAACCAATCATCTGTAAAGCTGATTATGATAAAGAAGATCTCGTTATTGGTACTATAGATTATGAAAGAACAGCAGAATTTCGCCCTTATTTTCCAGTGTTAAGAGATATAAGATTAGATTTTTATGAAGAATTGTATAAAAGTGCTGAGGATATCACATAATAATTTGTGAATGATGCTTTTGTTTTAAGAATAGCTTAGTTATTAAGAAATAAAGATATGAATTAAATAATAAAACTGGTACTCAATCTATAAAATATATTTTGAGTGCCAGTTTTTTATGTTCTAAACGTAGTATTCCCCGGTTCAGCATTGGCGGATTCCAGATATTCCCATTTGTTACCTTTTATCGGAATGGTATTGTCTTTTCTTAGCTGATTATACTTAAGTCAGAATAATTATTTTTAAAATATTGGAAATATTCTTGACAAATTAAAAATTATATAATAAACTTACTTTATAAAGTGAGTTTATTAAGTTGAGGTGTTATAAATGAATAAAAAAAAGCGCTTAAAAATACTGTACAAAATACTTTTAGAAAATGGGTCTCTGACCAAACCAGAACTGGCAGAAAAAGCAGATCTGTCTTTAACTGCTATTTCCGACTATATCAATGAATTGGTTGTATCTGAATGGATTTTGCCCAGAAAAAAAGCTGATTCAAGTGGGGGAAGAAGAGCTGTTATTTATCAGATAAATCCTGAAATCAAATATATAATTGGTATTGATTTAAAAGACAGTCATTTTTATATTTTTATATCTGATTTAAAGGCTAATCTTATTAAAAGTAAAATTCATTATCTTGAAAACTATAAATTTGAAAATTATATTGCAGAAATAGCAGAAGTAGTAAATGAAATGTTAAGCGAGCTAAAAATAGTTGCTGATAAAATATTATCTTTAGGGATTTCAATTTCCGGTGTAACAGATTTTGAGAACAAAATTGTTGATCGTTCCAATTTGCTTGACTGGACAGAAAAACCTTTAGCTCCAGAGCTGGAAGCTCGGCTTAAGATTCCTGTTTTTGTGGAGACAGATGTAAGGGTTTATGCCTATAATGAGCTGGAGGCAGAAGATGAAAATAATATTACAACAGTCTTATATATTGGAGAAGGAATCGGTCTGGCTTTAATAGTCAGGAATAAAATACTGCAGGGTTATACTAACCGGGTTGGTGATAATCAATTTTTTGGAGAACAGCTTAAAAGTTTATATTATATTATTCATTATGACGAATATATTAAGGAAATTAATGAGTTACCCTATTATTCTAAAAACTTTGAACAGCAGAAAGTTAGTGAATTGAATAAAAAATATAAAAAGTTTATAAGTCAGAATCAAAAAAACCGTCAGGAAATAAATGATTTTACATCCTATATTGCTTTAATGATGATTTCTACCATCAATCTTTTAAACCCCAAAAAAGTTCTGCTGACAGGTAATGTTTTTGACTATAATG
>JAIPEX010000148.1 GCA_021736945.1 Halanaerobiales bacterium
GTATACTGTTCGAATACATTTTCTTTTAAACAATAACACACTTTAGGGCCTTTTATTTGCCCCCTAATCCAACCAGCCTCTTTTAAAATTTTCAAATGTTGAGAAACAGTTGATTGAGAAATAGGTAATTGATCAACAATATTTCCCACCATACATTCACATTGCAAATTATTTAATAATTTTATTATCTTTAACCGATGTGGATGCCCAAGAGCTTTAGACAACTTTGCAAATTTTTCTATTTTATTCATTGACTAACCTCCTTGATCAAAAACTACATTAGCTATGTTGTTAACTACAACTTGAATTATTATCACAACATGAATTTTCTTGTCTTCCCAATAAATTAGAAGTGGCTTTCAAACCTGCCTTTACGATTAACTCAGAAGGAATTCTTTCATACCTATTTCCATCAACTTTAATTGTACGACAATCTGTGGGACCACAGACATCACAGCATTGGCTTTGCCCCACTTCACCTCCAATCCATTTCTCTAGAGGTTTATCTTCGATATATATCATATTAGATTTTAGAGGATCTTGTTTGAATTTCTCAACAGATATTTTTTGTTTTTCCAGTTCAATTTCTATACCTAGAGGACTAAGAGATTGTCTAAGAGTAGCAATTGCATTATCTAGTTCCTGTTCAGTACCTCCACACCTTGGACATGTATCACCTTCAAATATCAATCTTTGCCAACGGATGTTTAGTTTATCCATAATAATCATTCCTCCTTATAATCGTTTATCGTCTATTAACGATTATAACATAATAAATATACTTTTCAAATAGAAACGGTAAATTTATTCTTCCACCACTATATTTTCAGGCCACCACCAACTTATAGGATTTTTTACCAAAGAACTTTATTATTCTCCTACAACATCTTTTTGCTTTTTTAAATTGGAATATTATGCAAATAAGCAGGTTTTTCTTTACGCAGTACACAAGAGAGTATCGGAGCAAATTCCTTATGGGAAGTCATGTTCTTGAGTTTTGCGAACGAGCGAGGAGGATATCCCTAAATATCTTTCATGGCTTCAGATGGTTCCACTTTTGCAGCTTTTCGGGCTGGAATAATACAAGATAATGTTGAAACTACTGAACCAATTATGAACGCTACAAATAAATTTTCAAATGAAAATACGGGATAAACTACAGGAGATATTAAAGTATCACCCATGGCTTCCATAACCTCTCCGAAGTCAATACCAACCTGGGAAGTTATATATGTTAAAGTACCTCCTATAACAGCACCTATAAAACTGCCAATTATACCCATTATTGCTCCTTCAGTAGTAAAAAGTAAAATGATTTCTCTTTTTGTCATACCAAGAGCACCTAGAGTGCCTATTTCTCTGGTTCTTTCCTTTATTACCATCAATAATGTATTAATGATAATAATGGAAGCCAAAAATACTATAAAAGCTATAACTATATAGATTACATTTTGATAAGCCATTAACCATTGAATAATACCTCCAGCATCACGCCAGCTAGAAATTTGATATTCTATATTACCATTCTTTTCAGCCATCATATTTTTTACATCATTTATTACTCCATTAATATCATCTTTATTCTGGGTGAATAATAACAACTCTGTAGACTGATTGGGCATATATAATATTTCTTGTGCTTGCTCAAGAGAAGTTAAAAATATATTTGCATCAAAATAAGATAATCCAGTTTCAATACTACCTACAATATTAAAAGTAGACCCCTGTATTGAACTAAAAGAAGTATTATATATGAGAGTAACTTTTTCACCAACTTTCTTATCTAACTTTTCTAATAAGCTACTTCCCATAGTAATTTCTCTTCTATTTGAAGATGGAAGTTTCCCAGCAATTACTTGATTTTCAAAATCAGTAAACTTAATTTCTCCTTGAACGTCGACTCCCCACCCCATCAATTGAATAATTTCATTTTCTTTTACATAAGAAGCTCCAAACTTAATTCTTGGTAATGTACCAACAATTTGGGTATTTTTACCTAATTCACTTCGCATTTGTTCTATTCCTTCTCCTTGAAAGCCATCAACGGGGTACATCAAAGGCAAAACACGCTCTCTACGAGCATATTCTTTATTTACAATTCTAGCATGACCAGATTCAAGTTGAATAAAATTTTCAATAGTAGTCTCACTGTAACCTAATAATATACTTCTATAAAATATAGCAATTATTATAGCAATAACTATTGCCAATATAGAAATTACTGTTCTTAATTTATGTCGTTTTAAATTTCTTAAAGCTATAGATAAAATATACTTCATCGTAATCCTCCTACTTTTCTATTGATGATGAAGAAGTTCAACTGGTTCAATACGAGCTCCCCAATAGGCAGGAAACAAACCAGCAATAAAAGAAACAATTATACTATAGGTAAACACAAATATAAATGCTCCATAATTCCAATTACCGTATATAACTGCCATAGATATTGGGAGATTAAATTCTCCTTCCATACCAGCATAAATATTTATCCCAAACGTGCTCAGAAGATAAACTCCTAATCCACCTAATAAGCAGCCAAATATTCCACCTAGAACTCCAATTCCACCTGCTTCAAGTGCTAATACAAAAGTTATTTCTTTTATCTGCATTCCCATTGCCTTCATCATGCCAATTTCTTTGAATCTTTCTAATACAGAAAGTATTACAGTGTTTATAATCCCAACTACTGCTAGTAGTAAAATGATTCCTAACATTAAATATAACATTGCATCAGAATATTCCTGCATTTTGATTAAATCTTCTGCAGCTGTTTCCCATGAATATGCTCTGTAATTGGTGTTTTCATTTTTTAAAAATGAATTAATATATTGAGTAGTATCTTCTGTTTGTGACCTATTATTCAATTTAATAGAGAGATTACTGTAATTATCTCCAACACCTAATGCATTTTGGGCAATTTCTATAGGTATAAAAACAAAGTTATCATTTATCTGGGGATTTGGGGTTTCAAAAAGCCCAGAAATAGTTAAATCAATTACATTAAACGTTTCTTCTTTTGTACGAACAACAAGCATAAAACTATCACCAACATCTAATAACATATCATTTGCTAATTGCTGCCCCATGACTGCTTCGGGTTCTCCTTGGTTTATAAAACCACCTTTTATTAAAGCTTGATCTATTTTAGAAATACTTTTTTCATTTGAAATATTTATTCCACGGCCAATAACAGGTAATCCCATCTGTCCATCATTTAATTCTGCTTTAAAATCAAGACGGGGACTAGTTCCAACAATTTCCGGCCGAGATATTATTTGATTATGTATTTTTTTATCAACCTTTATTAAATTTTCTAGAGGATAGACTTCTCTTTCTTCCCAATATTTTTGACTAGTAATTTGAGCGTGTCCAAACTCAAACTCTGTAACATTCTCATAAGAAGAATCCATCATACCTAATACAAGAGCATCGGCAAAAACATAAAATCCAATAGCCACAGCAATAACTATTGCTGTATAAATAGTTCTTTTTTTATGTCTTGCTAGATTACGAATGGCCATTTTAACCAAAAACATTGCTTAACCTCCTAAATGTTACTTTAAAATCAAATTATATTTTTATTAATCAACTTTTTTTCCATCTCTTTTTTCATCTTTGGTAATCAACCCATCATGTAAACCTAAAAGCCGCCGTGCATAATCCATAACTAATGAATCGTGGGTTGAAAAAACAAAAGTAGTATTCAAATCTTTATTCATTTTTAACATTACTTGCATAACTTCATGACTTGTTTTCGAGTCTAAATTAGCTGTTGGTTCGTCTGCAAGAATGAGTTTCGGTTCTTTAATTAGTGCTCTAGCAACTGCCACTCTCTGTTTTTGTCCTCCAGATAATTCAGCCGGCCTTCTATTTTCTAAACCTTCCAAGCCAACCTGTTTTAATAGTTGATATACCTTTTCTTTACTAACATCTTTTGAACTTTGTTTTGCGATTTTAAGAGCAAAACTTACATTTTCATAGGCTGAAAGTACAGGTATTAGATTATAACTTTGAAAAATAAAGCCAATATGTCTTCTTCTAAGTAAAGCATACTCTTTATTATTCATTTCTTTTAAATTATTACCATTAATCTTTATTAAACCAGAAGTAGGTTTATCCAATGCACCTATCATATTCAAAAGAGTTGTTTTTCCTGATCCGGAAGGACCATAGATGCTAGTAAATTCTCCAACCTTAACTTCAAGATCAATACCACGAAGTGCTTCTACTTCAACTTTGCCTTGCTTATATATTTTTCTTAAATCTTTTAATTCAAGTAAAGACAAATATCTCACCTCTTTAATAATTTTTATTCTCTATATCTAGTATATTATTATTATTAACAATAACTATATTATTATATCCACGCCGTATTTAAATTTTTTTTTACAAAGCCCCAAAAATCTATTTTAACAATACAAAAATATGAACTTGATCAAATCATATAACCATTAATACAACTATTTTTGAATATTTACCATTTATATTAAGAAAATCTCCAACTAATAAAATAGTTTGACCATTTTACTTATAGTTAAACAAATCTATTATTTATCCTTTAAACAAACTGACTATAGAATATTTTCAACTTAAATAAGAAATGGTGTTAGTATAAACTTAAGGGATCCATAAATTTATACTAACACCATTAATTTCCATATTTTTTAGTTTTTAATATTAATTAGTAGGTTTGTTTTTTTCACCATATTCATTTTCACCAGGAGTACCTTTTTCAGCACATAATATCAATATATAAATCCCTCCAATTAAAGGAACTAATTCTAATAAAATATACCAACCACTTCTATTTGTATCATGTAATCTTCTTACCGTAACTCCCAATGAAGGCAAAACAACCATCAAACTATACACAAAAAATACCCCTATATTTATAAAAATCAAAAGAAGGCTAATAACAGATGAAACCAGAACAAACATCCAAAACTTCTTCCTACCTACTCTTCCTTTAAATTCATCATATTCTTTTAATACCTCTAAATAATAACTGATATAATTCCCCCTTTTTAAAAATTCTAATTTTAATAGATGTTTTTCAAGTTTTTCATTTTTTAAAAATATCAGTTTTATAAAACTTTAACTAAAAAATAATTACCGGCTTTTTGTCTAGTAAATTCAAGGTGATACTTTATTATTTCCCTCGTATATTTTAACCGACTTTGGAATGGATCCATTTGTGGTATTTAAGAACCTATATTCGACCTGTTTAGTTTTTTATTTTTTTGAATTTTAAATAAAACCAAAAACTAAAGGGAATATAAAAACTACAACAGCCATCCAAATTGCATACACAGTTAAATATTTAGTCTGCCAAATTTCTATTTCTTTAAATTCTATTTTTTCCATGAAATATCTAATATATA
>JAIPEX010000028.1 GCA_021736945.1 Halanaerobiales bacterium
TAATACTTATCCCAGGAAAATGTTTGATTTCAAGACATCACGGCAGTTATTTCAACATGCTAGAGGGGTTATCTAGTCTAATTCGGGCTTATCCAAGTTCAAAACCAAAAAAACCGTGCATTAAACCTTGCAATCTAAACATTTCTAATAAACAACAATTTATTAAAAATGAAGAATGTCTTAACTGCTTTAAATGTCAGGATGTATGTAAGGTGGATGCAATCACTTATAAAACTGTAAAATAAAGAAAGAAGTACTTTCTGTAAAGCTTGACTAAAGTGGAAATGATTGCTATACTATTAAATGCTAAAGTAAAATAAGAGTAGCACAGATAATCGCGTTAGATTTATTTCTAACGAGGAAAGTCCGGGCTTCACAGGGTAGGATGCTGGGTAATCCCCAGTGGAGGAGACTCCCAGGAAAGTGCCACAGAAAATATACCGCCATTTTAATGGTAAGGGTGAAAAGGTGAGGTAAAAGCTCACCAATATTCAGGTGACTGAATAGTTTGGTAAACCCCGTCCGAAGTAAGTCCAAATAGGGAGATAATAAAGTGACCCGCTTTTTCTCCGGGTTGGACGCTTGAGGTAATAAGTAATTATTACCCTAGATAGATGATTATCTGATACAGAACCCGGCTTACAGTGCTACTCTTATATTTCAAACATATGTTTTATTTTTTTGTCTATAAATTGAAAATAGCGATAGATTATGTTAAAATATACTACAGAATGAAGTTTTAGGAGGTTGTAATATGGCCGGACATTCTAAATGGGCTAATATTAAACATAGAAAGAAAAAACAGGATAAGAAAAAAGCAAAATTGTTCTCAAAATTAACTAGGAAAATAACAGTTGCTGCCAGAGAAGGTGGCGGAGATCCAGAAATGAATGCTGATTTAGCATTTGCTATTGAGAAAGCTAAAGAGAATGATATGCCGAAGGAAAATATAGAAAAGGCAATAAAAAGAGGAACTGGTGAACTAGAGGGCGTAGATTATAAGCAATTCAAATATGAAGGTTATGGTCCTGGTGGTGTAGCACTTTATTTTGATATAATGAGTGATAATAGAAATAGAACTGCTTCTGAGCTTAGACACATTTTATCAGAACACGGTGGAAATCTCGGTGAAGACGGTTGTGTAGCTTGGATGTTTGAAAGAAAAGGTCAAATAATTATTGATCTTAAATCTACTGATTTGGATGAAGATGAAGTTATGATGGAAGCGATTGAAGCTGGGGCTGAAGATGTAGAGACAGAAGATGACACTATAACAGTGTATACCGAAACCAATGATTTTCAGGATGTTAAAGCTAACCTTAAGAAAAAAGGTTTTGAGTTTGTTGAATCTGATTTAGCTATGGTTCCAAATAATACAATCAAAGTTGAAAAATCAGATGCTAAAAAATTATTAAATCTAATGGATGAACTTGAAGACCACGATGATATACAAGAAGTTTATTCTAATTTTGATATTCCCGCAGATGTCATGGAACAAATAGAAAATGAGGAATAATGATAAATGATTACTCATTTAATGGCACTGAAATTTCAGTGTCATTTATTAATTTGGTCTCATAAATTTGTTTAATGAGGTGATTATTTGATTATACTAGGTATTGATCCTGGTTTAGCTACAACTGGATATGGTGTGATAAAAAAGAAAGGTAATTCCTTTGAATTAATAGATTATGACACCATTACAACTAGTGCAGATGAAAATGACGTAGATAGATTATCTAATTTATATGAAACTTTATTATTATTAATAGACAAATATAAACCTGGACAAATTGCTGTTGAGGAACTTTTTTTTAATAAAAATGTTAAAACAGCTATTAGAGTTGGACAGGCAAGAGGGGTAATATTACTTGCCGGTTCACAGCAAGGAATTGAAGTTGCTGAATATACACCGCTTCAAGTAAAGCAAGCAGTTGTTGGGTATGGTAGAGCTTCTAAAAGCCAAGTTCAACAGATGGTAAAAGCTTTACTTAATTTATCAGAAATTCCTAAACCTGATGATGCTGCTGATGCATTAGCTATTTCTATTTGTCATGGACATAGTTATGCAAGTAAAGAAAAATGGGGAGATCTTTTATGATAGGTCATTTAGAAGGAAAATTAATATATAATAATGAGGATAATATAATAATAGATGTTGATGGTGTTGGTTATCAAGTTGAAGTTCCGGGTATTTATACTAAAAAGGATCTTAATAAAAAATTAGAATTATTTATTCATACATATATCCGCGAGGATGCTTTAGATTTATATGGGTTTGAAACTGTTGAAGAGAAAAAATTATTTAAGACACTTCTATCAGTTTCTAGAGTAGGTCCAAAAGCTGCAATGAATGTTTTATCTTCCTTATCATATGAAAGATTTATAAATGCTATATTATCCGAAAATGTTTCTGTTTTAAAAGAAGTTTCTGGGATTGGTCCTAAAACGGCTCAAAGATTAATTTTAGAATTAAAGAGCAAAATTGAAGACATGTTACCAGAATTACAAATTGACAAAGGTAAATCTATGGATAAATATGATGAAGACTTGTATGAAGCACTTACACAGCTTGGTTATAGCAAAAAAGAAGTTGATAAAGCAATTGATAATTTAGATCTTGACACTGAATTACAGTTAGAAGAGAAAATAAAAAATGTATTAAGTTATCTGGGGAGGGAGAAATAATAAATGGAAGATTCTGATAGAATTGTTTCCCCTACCAGGAAATTTGAAGAAGATCAATTTGATAAAAACTTAAGACCTGAAAAATTAAAATATTATGTTGGACAGAAGAAAACTAAAGAGAAACTTAGTATTTTTATTGAAGCAGCTAAACAAAGAGGTGAAGCTTTAGACCATGTACTTTTATATGGTCCACCTGGGCTTGGTAAAACGACATTAGCAACAATAATAGCAAATGAATTGAATGTTAATATTCATAAAACTTCAGGTCCTGCTATTGAAAGACCTGGAGATCTTGCTTCAATATTGACAAACTTACAAGATAATGATGTGCTATTTATAGATGAAATACATAGACTTAATATGATGGTGGAAGAGGTTTTATATCCCGCGCTGGAAGATTATTGTTTGGATATTATTATCGGTAAGGGTCCTAGTGCACGATCTGTACGTTTGGATCTTAACCCCTTTACAATGGTAGGGGCTACCACTAGAGCAGGTTTGATTAGTTCTCCATTAAGAGATAGATTTGGAGTTATTAATAGACTTGAATTTTATGATGATCAAGAATTGACTAAAATTGTTAAGAGATCTGCTAGAATCTTAGATATTGAAATACACGAAGATGGTGCTGCTGAAATTGCAAAGAGATCGCGCGGTACACCAAGAATAAGTAACAGACTATTAAAAAGAGTTAGAGATTTTGCTGAGGTTAAAGCCGAAGGAGTCATTTCTGCTGAAGTAGTTGATAAGGCACTGAAATTACTAGAAATTGATGAAAAAGGACTTGATAGTATAGATCATAAATTATTAAAAATTATAATAGAAAAATTTGATGGTGGACCTGTCGGATTAAACACACTTGCGGCAGCTATTAGTGAAGAAACAGAAACTATTGAAGATGTTTATGAGCCTTATTTATTACAAATGGGATTTTTGGAAAGAACCCCTCGTGGAAGAGTTGCCACTTCAGCTGCTTATAGACATTTAAATATTAGTAAAAACAAAAACGAAGATTTATTTGATGGTAATGACTGATACAGGGGGATATTTTAATGAGAGTTGATGAATTTGATTATGATTTGCCTGAAAGATTAATCGCTCAAAAACCTATAGAAAATAGAGATGAATCTCGGTTGATGTTATTAAATAAAGAAACAGGGGAAATTGAGGATAGATATTTCAAAGAAATAGTTGAATTATTAAACGAAGAGGATATTTTGATATTAAATGACAGTAAAGTTATTCCAGCCCGGTTATATGGTGAAAAAGTTCCCACTGGCACTGAAATTGAAGTTTTATTATTAAATAGGTTAAATGATAAAAAATGGGAAGTTTTAGTAAGGCCGGGGAAAAGAGTTAAAAAAGGTGTTAAAGTAAATTTTGGTAATGGTGAATTAATCGGAGAAGCGATTGAATATACTGATTTTGGAGGAAGAATCATGGAATTCTCTTTTGAAGGGAATTTCGATGAAATTTTAGATAAATTAGGAGAAATGCCATTACCTCCATATATTAAAGAAGATTTAGATGAACCAGAAAGATATCAAACTGTTTATGCAAAAAAAAGAGGTTCAGTTGCTGCTCCAACTGCCGGATTACATTTCACACCAGAACTAATGGATAGAATAAGAGAAAAAGGAGTAAAAATAAAGTACATAACATTACATGTTGGCTTAGGTACATTCCGACCAGTAAAAACTGATAAAGTAGAAGAACATGATATGCATGCTGAATATATAGAAGTTGATGAAGAAGTAATAGAAACTATAAAAGAAACAAAAAAGGGTAAAGGAAGAGTTATAGCAGTTGGTACAACGGTGTCAAGAGCTTTGGAAACAGCTGCTCAATCAGGTAAATTATCTGAATTTAAAGGTTGGACAGATATATTTATTTATCCTGGTTATGAATTTAAAGCAATAGATGCTTTGATAACCAATTTTCATTTACCCAAATCTACGTTATTAATGATGATTTCTGCTTTAGCAGATAAAGAAAAAATCTTAAATGCATATAAAAAAGCTATTGAAAAAGAATATAGATTTTATAGCTTAGGAGATGCCATGTTCATATATTAGAAAGGAAGTAATTATTAATGAGTTTTAATTTTGACTTATTAAAAACAGATTCAGATTCAAAAGCCAGAAAAGGCCGAATCACGACTTCACATGGTGACATAGATACACCTATATTTATGCCAGTTGGAACCCAAGCTACCGTTAAGGCAATGAGTTCAGAAGAGTTAGAAGAAATTAATTCTGAAATAATCTTGGGTAATACTTATCATTTATATCTCAGACCAGGTCATGAATTAATTAAAAAAGCTGGTGGATTACACGGTTTTATGAATTGGAATAAACCTATATTAACTGATAGTGGTGGGTTTCAAGTATTTAGTTTATCGGATTTACGAGAGATTAAAGAAGAGGGAGTATATTTTCAGTCTCACTTAGATGGGTCTAAGCATTTTATTTCCCCTGAAAAATCAATTGAAATCCAAAATGCTTTAGGTGCAGACATTGTAATGGCATTTGATGAATGTCCTCCTCAGCCTTCAAATTATGATTATGTAGAAAATTCTTTGGAACGTACCATAAGATGGGCTGAACGTTCAAAAGAAGCTATGGATAATGATAACCAGACATTATTTGGTATTATTCAAGGAGGAATATTTAAAGATTTAAGGGAAAAAAGTGTGAAGGAAATGACAGAAATTGGTTTTCCCGGATATGCAATTGGGGGACTTAGTGTTGGAGAAGCCAAAAAGGATATGTTAGAAACTCTAGACCATACTGTTCCTTTAATGCCAGATGATAAGCCGAGATATTTGATGGGAGTCGGTACTCCGGAAGATTTAATTGAAGGAGTAATGAGAGGCGTGGATATGTTTGATTGTGTGATGCCTACTAGAATTGCGAGACACGGTTCTATTTATACTTCTAATGGTAGAATTACTATAAGAAATGCTACCTATAAAGAAGATTTTACAGCACCGGATCATGATTGTGATTGTTATGTATGTCAAAATTATACCCGTGCTTATATTAGACATTTATTAAAAAGAAATGAAATTTTGGGAGTAAGATTGACTACTTATCATAACTTGTACTTTTTTATTGATTTGATGCAGAGAATCAAAGACTCAATAGCGGAGGATAATTTCTTATCTTTTAGAGAAAATTTTTATAAAAAATATAAGTAATTCAATACCAATCTTATATTTTAATTTTAAAAAATTGAAGGATATTTTATTTTTGTATTGAAATTATTTAGAGAGTAAAAAAATAAGGAGGTATAAATAATGCAATATGTTTACGCGATATTACCATGGGTCTTAATTTTTGGTGTTTTTTGGTTTTTCTTAATAAGACCACAAAGAAAACAGCAAAAAGAACATGAAGATATGTTAGATAATTTAGAAGTAGGAGATAGAGTAGTTACTATTGGTGGTATTAAAGCCAAAATAGTTAAGCTCAAAGAAGATAATATTAGATTGAGAATTTCATCTGATGTTGATGTAGATGTTGTTCAAAAAGCTATTGCAAGATTGGATGAATCTGACGAAGATAAAAAAGAAATTAAGAACGAAGTAAAATAATGTTATATACAATTGGGAGTGACTAAAATTGGATAGCGGAGATGTTAAAGAAATCCTGCAATCTGTTGTTATTGCAGGTATTTTAGCTTTTTTGATTATTACCTTTGTTGCCCAATCTTTTGTGGTAGACGGTAAGTCTATGGTTCCTAATCTTCATGATGGAGAAAGATTATTTGTTAATAAATTTATTTATCGTTTTAGAGAACCTCAAAGAGGTGAAGTGATTGTCTTTACTCCCCAAGGAGCTCCTAATAAGAAATATATTAAAAGAGTAATAGGATTACCGGGGGACACAATTCATATTAAAGATGGTATGACATATGTTAATGGTCAACCAATAGAAGAGGATTATATTAAAGAAGAAATGAAGGGCACATTTGGACCTTATCAAGTTCCAGAAGATTCTTTGTTTGTTATGGGTGATAACCGTAATAATAGTGCCGACAGTAGATTCCCAGGATATGTTGGATATGTTCCATATGATAGTATATCTGGTTTGGCATTTTGGGTTTATTGGCCTATAACTGATATGCGTATAATAGATCATATGACTTATGAAAATATTTAAATATTATATTTGTTAAGAAACGGGAGGAAGAAATGGTATGAGATATAAAAAGAAAAGAATGTTAAAATTAATTTTCATCATAGCCATAGTTGCTTTTGCAATATTTTTATATTCCTTTTATAATATCAATCTCGGTTTAGATTTACAAGGGGGCTCACATATAGTATTACAGGCCCAACCTACTGAAAACAGAGAGATAAATAACGATGTTATGGGCGGAATAGTTAGTGTAATTGAGAGAAGAGTAAATCAACTTGGATTAACAGAACCCGTTATTCAGCGGGAAGGTAGCGACCGAATTATTGTGGAGCTACCAGCAATTGATAATCCAAATGAAGCAATAGAAACGATAGGAAGAACTGCAGTATTAACATTTAGAAATTCTTCTGGTCAAGTTTTATTAACTGGTGAATATGTCCAAGATGCTAGTGCTGATTATGATCAGTATGGAAGGCCGGTTGTATCCTTTAAGATGAATGATGAAGGTGCTAAAAAATTCGAAAACATTACCAGTCAATATATCGGTCAAAAAATTGGTATTTACTTGGATGATGAACTATTAACAAACCCTACAGTACAAGATACTATCTCAGGAAGAGGTCAAATCACAGGGTATGATTCAGTAGAGGCTGCTGAAAAGGATGCTATTTTAATAAGAGAAGGTTCATTACCAGTTCCAGTTAAAGTTATTCAAAGTAGGACTATTGGCCCAGTCTTAGGTGAAATTTCTATTCAAAAGAGCATTACAGCTGGTTTGATAGGACTAATATTAGTTTCAATTTATATGATGTTCTATTATAGATTCCCTGGAGTTCTAGCAGCAGCAGTACTTATTATTTATGGTATTTTATTAATGGGAACTTTGGCAGGTTTACAGGCAACCTTAACATTACCTGGTATTGCTGGTCTAATATTATCAATAGGTATGGCTGTAGATGCCAATATTATTATCTTTGAACGAATAAAGGATGAGAGAAAATCAGGGAAAACCCTGAGAGCTTCTATAGATGCTGGTTTTAAGAGAGCATATAAAACAATAATTGATGCTAATGTAACAACCCTTATAACTGCATTAATCTTAGCTTATTATACAAGCGGGACTGTAAGAGGTTTTGCAGTAACATTGGGAATTGGTGTATTAGTGAGTATGTTTACTGCTTTCTTTATCACCAGAAATGTAATAGACTTGTTTACTCATTCTAATTTACTACAAAGCGATGCTGCATTTGGTGCAAAGAGGAGGTAAAGATAATGGATATACTGGGTAAAAGAAAAATTTGGTATACACTTTCAATAACTATTCTAGTAATCGGACTAATATTTTTAGCAATGAATGGCCTCAACTTTGGAATTGACTTTCAGGGTGGATCCTTGTTAGAATTCAAATTTGATCATGAAGTATCGAATGAAGAAGTTAGAAATGTATTATCAGATATTAATATAGCTGAGGATAGCAGAGTTCAACAGACTGAAACTGAAGGTATAAATGGTACATTAATTAGATCCAAAGAATTATCTACGCAAGAAATTGTAGAAGTTGAAGAGGCTTTAAGAGAAAAGTTTCCCTCAACTGAGATGTTAAGGACCCAGATGGTAGGTCCTACAATTGGTCAAGAGCTTAGAACAAAAGCTCTTTTGGCACTTTTAATAGCATCTATTGCTATTGTGTTATATATTAGTGTAAGGTTTGAATTTAGATTTGCAATAGTATCAATAATTACTTTAATGCACGATATATTAATTGTATTGGGTATTTTTGCAATCCTAGGAAGGGAAATAAACACTCCTTTTGTAGCTGCATTATTGACGATTATAGGTTATTCTATAAATGATACAATAGTTATTTTCGATAGAATAAGAGAAAATATGAAAATGATGCATAAAACTGCTTTTGAAAAATTAGCAAATCAGGCAGTTGTTGATACTTTACCGAGATCGATTAATACTTCATTAACCACATTAATAACAATTTTAGCAATATATTTATTCGGCGGGGCTTCTATTAAAGTATTTATGCTTGCATTATTTATAGGTATGTTTGCTGGTACTTATTCTTCAATATTCGTTGCCAGTCCCCTCCTCGTAACCTGGACGAACAGGGTGAAAAACAAAAAATAGAAAGGGGTTTTAAATATGCAAGGTACAATAATATTTGGATTGATATTTGCTATATTAATTGCAATATTTGCAATCCAAAATGCTTCCATTGTAGCTTTAAATCTATTAATGTGGAAGTTTGAAATATCACTTGCAGTTGTTGTTCTTGGATCGATAATTTTTGGGGCCCTTGTTATTGGTATTTTTAGTTATTTCAAACAATTTCAGCTTAGAAGAAAAAATAAAAATTTAAAATTGGAAATACAATCTCTAAAAGATGAAATAGAAAATAAAGAAGAAGAAATCAATAAGTTAAAAACTTATGAGAGGGTTTCAGAAGAAAACCTTGAACAGGAAGAAGAAGTTGAAGAAAAAAGAGGTTTTTTTGGTAGAAAGAAGAAAAAGAATTCTGAATCTGAACAAGATAACGAGAAAAATATCGCTTATAATCTAGAAGAAGATGATTCTGAAGAAGATACCGAAAAAGGCAATTAAAAAGAAAAGATATATATACCCCCTTACAAAGAGGGGGTTTTGTATTTAAATTTAAAGGTGATAAATTTGAATAATTTATGGTATATTGAAGATTCTAATAATCTAAAAATGCATGAGGATGATATAATTAATAAGCTCTTATTGAATAGAGGGATAGATACCAAAAATAAGGTTGAAACTTTTTTACAACCAGATTACCAAAATCTAAAAGATCCTTATGAATTAAAAGATATGAAAAAAGCAGTAAATAGAATAATTAAAGCAATTTCTAATAACGAAAAAATATTAATTTATGGCGACTATGATGTAGATGGTATAACTTCCACATCATTGTTAATTCATTTTTTTAAAAATATTAATTTTACTAATTTTGAATATTATATACCAAATCGACTTAAAGAAAGTTATGGATTAAATAAAGAGAGTTTAGAAAATATTGAAATTAATAAAGTTAATCTAATAATTACTGTAGATTGTGGAATTACTGCTGTAAATGAAATTGAATATTTAAATCAAAAAGAAATTGATGTGATAATAACTGATCACCATAAGTTAGGTAATAAGTTACCAAACGCTTATGCTATTTTAGATCCGCAAAGGGAAAAAGATGATTATTATAAAGTTCTTGCAGGAGTCGGTGTTGTATTTAAATTTTTGCAAGCAGTTGATGAGAAATTAGAGTTAAACTGTATTCAAAATCATTTAGATTTAGTTGCTTTAGGTACAGTGGCCGATATCGTGCCTTTAATTAATGATAACCGTATCCTGGTAAAACACGGTCTTGCAAAAATTAAAAATACCGACAAGTTAGGATTAGAAAAATTATTAAACAAATTAAAATTGGATAAAGAAGATATAAATCCTGGCCGGATTGGTTATATAATTGCTCCCCCAATTAATGCAATTGGGAGAATGGAGAATCCTGCTAAAGGAGTACAGTTATTAACAACCAAGTCCGAAAAAGAAGCAGATGAAATAAGTAAAAATTTAATTAAAATAAATAAAGACCGCCAAAATAAGGAAGAGGAAATATATGAAGATGCTTTAAATATGATAAATACAAAAGATATTAAATCACAAAATCCTCTTATATTAGCTTCTGAAGATTGGCATAGAGGTGTTATCGGAATAGTTGCTTCAAGATTAGTTGAAAAGTATTATCTTCCGGTAATATTGATAGCTATTGATGAAGATGGAGAGGGTCATGGGTCTGCAAGAAGTATTAGTGGTTTAGATATAACAGAGGGGTTAGAATTTTCCAAAGAATGGCTTGAAAGCTATGGGGGACATTCAATGGCGGCCGGGTTAACAATAAAAAAGGATAATCTTGATAAGTTTCAGAAAAAGTTTAAAACATTTTTGAATAATGAATTGACTCCTGAAGATTTTATTCCGGGTTTAAAAATTGATTCAATTATTGATGTTGATGATATTAATTTAAATTTTTACAAGAAATTGGAATTATTAAAGCCATTTGGCCTTGGGAATCCACGTCCAAAATTTTTGTTAAGTAATATTAATTTAAAAAAATATTACACTGTAGGTAATGATAACAAACATCTAAAAATAGAATTAAGTAATGGTATTTCTGGAATATGCTTTAATATGGGTGAGATGAATACTAGGATAAATAATGAAATGTTGGATCTGGCTGTAAAAATTGATTTGAATAATTGGAGAGGTCGAAACGAAGTTGAAATTAGAGTTGAGGATATAAACATACGTTCTGATCACTCTTATTTTCCAATAACTTTTTTTAAAGATGATTTTACATTATACGACAAAAGAAAAATAAATAATAAAATGAAATATATTAAAGGATTAAAAAAATATCAAACAGACATTGCAGTATATATTAATGGAGAGAAGAAAATTAAGCAGCTCAAAAAAGACTTATCAAATAAGAATTTAGATGTTATTGTTAATGATTTTAAAAAGTTTGAAAAAATAGATGATTCCATTTTGTTATTCAATAAATCAGGAGATAATAATATAAATAAAAACCCACATCTTGTTTTATATTCAGTTCCGTTTTCCCTGAAGGAACTTTTTAAATTTATCAATAGTTTTGGAAAAGTAAAACAACCAACACATTTGATATTTAACAAAGAAGATTTAATACTTAATGAAAAATTAATAAGACAAAAACTTCCAAACAAAACAAATATAAAACAAATTTATTCTTATTTCAAACGTTTAGAACATAATAGTATTGATAATAAAAAAGAAATTTATGATGATATTATTAATAATTTAGATTTAAATAAAAATTTATTGAATAAAATAATGAAAATTTTAAAAGAACTCAAACTTGTTAAAGAAAGTAAAGATGAATTAAAAATAATCAATAGAAGTTTTACAGAATTGGACTTATCAAAGTCAGTATATTATAATAATATTATTAAGGTTATGAAAGAGTATCAATATTTTAAAAAAGTTTTAAAAGATGATAATTTGTTTAAATTAATTAATAATCTTATGAAACTAGAGGAGGAAAACAATGAATTTTAATGACTATATTAGAAACATACCAGATTTTCCTAAGGAGGGTATTTTATTTAAAGACATTACACCACTACTAAAAGATAAGAAAGCATTTAAATCAGCAATAGATGCTATGGCTAAACCATATCAAGATATGGAAATTGATTATGTAGTGGGTATAGAAGCACGTGGTTTTATTATAGGTACCCCAATGGCATATGCTTTAGATAAAGGTTTTATACCGGTTAGAAAGCCTGGCAAATTACCACATGATAAATTAACTGCTAATTATGATTTGGAATATGGTAGCAATGAATTAGAAATACATAAAGATGCTATAGATAAAGGTGACAAAATATTGTTAGTCGATGATTTATTAGCTACTGGTGGTACTACTAAAGCTTCAGTTGATTTAATTGAAGAATTAGGTGGAGATATAGTCGGAATAGCTTTCTTGTTGGAATTAATGGATCTTAATGGTAGAGAAAAGATAGAAGGATATGATATTTTTACACTTTTACAACACTAAGTTGAAATTTATGAAATGAAGGGATATATATGGAAATAGAGGATTTATTAAAAAAAATAAGATCTGATATGGAAGATCCAGATTTGGATATAGTAAAAAAAGCCTATGAGTTGGCAAAAGAGGCTCACGAAGGTCAATATAGGGTGTCAGGGGAGCCGTATGTTGAACACCCTATTAATGTTGGTTATATTTTAGCTGACTTAGGGCTAGATATCATCTCTATTTCTGCTGCTTTATTACATGATGTAATTGAAGATACTAAATTTACCAGAAAAGATGTAGAAGAGATTTTTGGTAATGAAGTTGCTTTACTAGTTGATGGAGTCACAAAGTTGACTAAATTAAACTTCAAATCTAAAGAAGAACATCAAGCTGAGAGCTTAAGAAAAATGTTTTTAGCGATGGCTAAAGATATTAGAGTGGTATTAATTAAGCTAGCTGATAGGCTTCATAATATGAGAACTCTTGAACACCTTAGTAGAGAAAAACAGAAGTTCAAATCAGAAGAAACTATAGAAATTTATGCTCCTCTGGCTCATCGTTTAGGTATGTCACGTATGAAATCTGAATTAGAGGATCTTAGTTTCTACTTTTTAAAACCTGAGGTATATCAGGAATTAGAGAAAAAATTAAAAGAAAACAGATCTTCAAGGAATAAGAATATACAAAAGGCAATTGATACTATTCGTGATAAGGTTAAAGATCAGGAACTAAATGCTGAAATTTATGGAAGATCTAAACACTTGTATAGTATATATCAAAAAATGCAGAGAAAAGAAGTAGATTTTAGTGAAATATACGATTTAACAGCAGTAAGGATTTTAGTTGAAAATGTAAGAGAATGTTATCAAGTTTTAGGGCTTGTACATGAAATATGGAAGCCAATGCCTGGTAGATTTAAGGACTATATAGCAATGCCTAAATCTAATATGTATCAATCCCTACACACTACAGTAATTGGACCAAGTGGAGATCCTCTTGAAGTACAAATAAGAACACATGATATGCATAAAACTGCTGAATATGGTATAGCGGCACACTGGAGGTATAAAGAAGGAAAAACTGAAAAAGATGATTATGAACAAAAACTTTCTTGGTTAAGACAATTACTTGAATGGCAAAAAGATTTACAAGAACCACAAGAATTCATGAAAGCTCTTAAAATAGATTTATTTGAAGATGAAGTTTTTGTTTTCACTCCTAAAGGTGATGTAATGTCATTACCTAGAGGTGGTACCCCTATAGATTTTGCCTATCATATTCATACTGAAGTAGGGCATAATTGTGTAGGTGCTAAAGTTAATGGTAAGATTGTTCCCTTGGAATATGAATTAGAAAATGGGGACATTGTAAATATAATTACTTCAAAGAAAAGTACTGGTCCTAGTAAAGACTGGCTTAACTTTGTTCAAACTTCAACTGCAAGAAGTAAAATTAAGAGATGGTTTAAAAAACAACAAAGGGACGAAATCATTCAAAGAGGTAAAGAATTATTAAATAGAGAATTTGATAGACAAAATATTGAACTATCCGGAAAAGAAAAAGAGAAAGAATTAAACAGGATAGCCAAAGAACTTGGAGAAAACAATCGCGAAAATTTATTAGAATCAATAGGATATAATAATACTTCAGTTAAGCAAATTATTAATAAATTAGATATTGAAAAAGAAGAAGAAGTTAGTTTGCAAGATTTGAAAACAAAACCTTCTTCTAAAAGTTCAGATAAAGGTGTTAAAGTAAAAGGCGTTGATAATCTAAAGGTACGTACAGCAAAATGTTGTAATCCAGTACCTGGCGATAATATTGTGGGATATATTACACGTGGAAGAGGTGTATCTATTCATCGCAAAGGCTGTCCTAATTTACAATCTCTTATAAATAATGATGAGGAGAGAATTATTGAAGTTAATTGGGATGAAAAGAGGTCAGAATCTTATGTAGTTGATCTTAATATTGAAGCCGTGGATAAAAGTGCCTTGTTAAATGATGTAACTCGTCTAATTAAAAATGAACAAATTAAGCTTCTTTCTGTTAATGCTAGAGCTGATAAATATGGTAAAGCTTACATTAATTTGTCAGTTGAGCTTAGCAGTATAGAACACATGAAGGATATTATGAACAAAATTAAAGATATTTCTGGTGTGTTATCAGTCCAAAGAGCTAATCCTACTTAAAAAGGAGTGTCCAATTTGCGAGCAGTAGTTCAGAGAGTAAAAAATGCTAAAGTAGAAGTAGATGATGAAGAAATAGGAGCAATTGATTCCGGATTGTTAGTATTTTTAGGTATAGGTAATGAAGATAGTATGGATGATATAGACTATTTAATAGATAAAATTGTTAATTTGAGAATATTTGAAGATAAGGAAGATAAAATGAATCTTTCTGCTATGGATCTGGGAAAAGATATAATGGTTGTTTCACAATTTACTTTATATGGAGACTGCCGTAAGGGAAAGAGACCAAATTTTTTAAATGCTGCTCCTCCAGATAAAGCAGAGCGATTATACGATGTCTTTATAAATAAAATTAAAAAATATGATTTAAATATAGAAACTGGTGAATTCAAGGCGATGATGGATGTAGATTTAGTAAATGATGGCCCAGTTACGTTATTAATTGATAGTAAAAAAGAGTTTTAAGGAGGATTTTATATGATCAGTTCGGAAACAGTTGGTGTCAATTTTACCAACTGTTATTTAATTGGCAAAAGAGATTCTAGTGCAATAGTGATAGATCCTGGTGATGAAATTGATAAAATTATGGATATGGTAAATGAGTATAATGTTAAAGTTGAAAAAATAATTAATACTCATGGTCATTTTGATCACATTTCAGCAAATCAAGAATTAAAAGAAAAAACTGGAGCTGAAATCTATATACACGAACAAGATAGTGAGGCTTTAATAAATCCTAGCAAAAATTTATCATCACACCTTGGACAGAATAATCTTGTTAAATTAAATAAGGCAGATAACATAATCAATGAAGGTGACATTATTACAATAGAAGATTATAAATTTGAAGTATTTCACACACCTGGCCACAGTCCAGGAAGTATATGTTTATACGATGAAAATAAAAAGATATTAATTAGTGGAGATACTATATTTAGCATGGGAGTTGGTAGAACTGATTTTCCTGGTTGTTCCCAACAAGAATTAATAAATTCTATTGAAAATAAAATTTTAACTTTACCGGAAGATGTCAAAGTTTATCCAGGCCACGGTCAAACAACTAGATTAGGTGAATTCAAATTGAAAGTTTGGGAAAGGTTATAAATCAAAAGGCTTAAAAAGCTTTTAATGTTGACTTTTCAAAATCAATAAGTTAAAATTATAAAAGATATCATTAGGTTGTTCTAATATTTTTATACATCTTAAGGAGTGACTAATAAATGTTTGATAATTTAAGAAATAATAGTAAAATTATTGTTTATATCGTGGTAGCTGCTTTTGTAGTTACTGGTGGATTAATGGGTTTTGGTTCATATATGAGTCAAAACACACCTAGCGGGGGTAATTCAAGTTCTTCCCAATATATTGCTAGGGTTAATGATAAAGGTATTACACCACAGCAATTTTTATCTGTATTAAGAAATTCTGCTTCTCAAGCTAATAATTTAACTCAGGCAGAAGTAATTCCTTTTAGATTAAACGTATTAAATTCAATGATAGAAAGAGAAATATTATTATCTGAAGCAGAAGAAATGGGTATAAGTGTTGAAGTAGATGATAAAGCAGTTGAAAAAAGAATCGACGAAATACTTAAACAAAATGATTTAACTAAAGAAGAATTAAAAAATAATCTAGAAAGTCAAGATTATACTTATGAGCAGTTTAAAAATGATATTAGAAAAAATATTGTTGAGAGTGAAAAAATAAATAATGTAAAAGAATCAACCTATAGTAATATAGAAGTTACAGAAGAAGAAATAAAAAATACTTATAATGAAAGATATAAAGATAGTGAAGATAAACCGGCATTAGAAGAAGTTCGTTCCGATATAAAAGAGTCTTTATTAACACAAAAACAAAATGAGGCTTATAAAAATTGGTTAGAAAATCAAAAGGCAGAAGCGAATGTGACAATTAATGACCCAGTTCTGTTTGCATATAATGCATTAGATAAAGGTAATTATGAAGTTGCAATCGAAAGTTTTAATAATTTAGTAAAAAATGATAATGCTTCAGCTAGTATATATATTTATTTAGCACAAGCTTATGCTGGTGCTGAACAATATGATAATGCATTAGAAACTTATAATACTGCAATAGAAAAATATCCAGAAAATTGGGAGCTTCGATTAAACTTCGGTGATTATTATGCTCAAAGAGATAAAAAAGAAAAAGCTATTGAACAGTATAATAAAGCTTCTGAAATAGCTGGAAATAATTATTATGCACATTATCAGTTATTTATGTCATACAATAATATTGGTGCCAGTGAAGAAGCTGAAAAAGAAATGCAGAAAATAACTGAAATTCAAAAACAAAGACAAAATCAACAGCAGCAGTCAGGAGAAAACAATCAAGAAGCTTCTTCTATTGAAGAAGAAATAGAACAAAGTAATCCAAATAATAATTAATAAATGTAGAATCAATTATAAAATTAAGGGTGAAAAATTATGATTAATGCTCCACGTGGTACAAATGATATATTACCACCAGAATCAGCAAAATGGAATTATATAGAGTCCAAAGCAAAATATATATTTGATTTATACAATTATGATGAAATCAGAACACCTATATTTGAATATACCGAATTATTTCAAAGAGGTATTGGAGAAGCAACTGATATTGTAGAAAAAGAAATGTATACCTTTGAAGATAAATCGGGGCGTAGCTTAACTCTGCGTCCAGAAGGTACAGCTTCAGTTGTAAGATCTTTTTTAGAAAATAAAATCTATGGTCAAGCACAACCTACAAAATATTTCTATATAGGTCCAATGTTTAGATATGAAAGACCTCAAGCTGGTAGGTATAGACAATTTTATCAATTAGGTGTGGAAGTATTTGGTACTCAAGATCCTATGGTGGATGCTGAAGTAATAGCTGTTGGAATGCGTTATATGGATATATTAGGTTTAAAAGATTTACAGTTATATATAAATTCTATTGGATGTCCCGAATGTAGACCACAGTATTTAGAAAATTTAACAGAATATCTTAAAGAAAATAAAGAAGATTTATGTAATGATTGTAAAAATAGGATTGATAAAAATCCATTAAGAGTATTAGACTGTAAAAATAAAAGCTGCCAAACTGTAATAAAAAACGCACCAAAGATTACAGAACACTTATGTGAAGAATGTGAAACTCATTTTAATAGTTTACAAAAGAATTTAAAAAGTATAAATATAGAATATAAAATAGATCCTACTTTAGTTAGAGGTTTAGATTATTATACAAAGACTGCATTTGAAGTTAAATATGAAGGGCTAGGGGCCCAAGATACAATTTTTGGTGGCGGAAGATATGATAAATTAGCTGATGAAATTGGTAGTAAGGATATACCTGGTATAGGTTTTGCACTTGGTATTGAGAGACTTTTACTTACTCTTGATAAACAGGAAATAGAGATTCCAATAGATAAAAGTATAGATATTTATCTAACAACAATAGGTAAAAAAGCAAAGATTTCTTGTTTTGAATTACTAGAAGAGTTTAGAAAAAAAGGAATAAAAGCAGAAATAGATTATCAAGATAGAAGTGTAGGGGGCCAGATGAAATCGGCTGATAGAATGAACGCTACTTATACAGTAATAATTGGCGAAAATGAACTTGAGAGTGGAAAGGCGACCGTTAGAAATATGAAAAACGGAGAAGAACAAGAAATAAAATTAGAAAGCATAGTAGAGAGTATTGAGAAGATGATCTAAAGGAGGCATTATTTGTGTTAGGAAATTTAGAAGGATTTAACCGCACTCATAATTGTGGTAAACTAAGTATTGAAAATGAAAATGATAATGTAACAATTATGGGTTGGGTACAAAAAAGAAGAGACCATGGCGGCGTGATTTTTATTGATGTTAGAGATCGATCAGGATTTGTACAGGTTGTATTTAATCCTGACCTTAATCAAGAAGCTTTTAAAAAGGCTGAAGAGTTGAGGTCAGAATTTGTTGTGGCTATAAAAGGTTCTGTAAGAAAAAGACCATCAGGAAATATAAATGATGAGCTTCCAACAGGTAGAATTGAAATAGAGGGTAATGAATTAAGAATTTTAGATAAAGCTGAGACTACCCCGTTTTTGATAAATAATGAAGTAAATCCAGGTGAAGATTTAAGATTAAAGTATAGATATTTGGATTTAAGAAGACCTATGATGCGCGATATGATGGAATTAAGACATAAAACGGTAAAAACAACCCGAGATTTTTTAGATAATAAAGATTTTTGGGAGATAGAAACTCCACTATTAACTAAAAGTACTCCAGAAGGAGCACGGGATTACTTAGTACCCAGTAGAATTAATCCGGGTCAATTTTATGCTTTACCCCAATCTCCACAGTTGTTTAAGCAATTATTAATGATTTCTGGTATGGAAAGATATTTTCAAATTGCAAAATGTTTTAGAGATGAAGATTTGAGAGCAAATAGACAACCTGAATTTACTCAAATAGATATTGAAATGTCTTTTGTTACAAGAGAAGATATATTTGAATTAACTGAAAATCTTTTAAGAAAAATATTTGCATTAAATGATATAGAAGTACCCCAAGAAGTTCCTGTAATGACATATCAAGAAGCTATAGATCAGTATGGCTTAGATAAACCTGACTTACGATTTGATATGAAACTAAAAAATATTTCAGATATTGTGCAAGATAGTGAATTTAATATATTTAGTGGTACAGTTAAAAAAGGTGGGCAGGTCAAGGGAATAAAAGTTAAAAATGGTACTAATTTTTCAAGGAGTCAGATTGATGAACTTGAAGATTTTGTTAAACTTTATGGTGCTAAAGGCTTAGCTTGGATTAAATTTGAAAATGGTGAAATCAATTCACCAATTGCAAAATTTCTGTCTGACGAAGAACTTGAAAAAATTATTGAAAAAATGGAAGCTCAATCTGGTGATTTGATGTTGTTTGTAGCTGACAAACCAAAAGTAGTAGCAAATTCTTTGGGACATCTTAGAGTAAAGTTAGGTAAAGAATTAGATTTAATTGATAAAGATGATTATAAATTTACATGGATAGTTGATTTTCCAATGTTTGAATATAATGAAGAAGAAGAAAGGTATGTTGCAAAACACCACCCATTCACTTCACCATTACCGGAAGATATAGATAAGTTGGACAATGATTTAGAAAACTTAAAAGCTAATTCATATGACATTGTATTAAATGGTGAAGAATTAGGTGGAGGAAGTATTAGAATTAATAATAAGAAATTACAGCATCGTGTATTTGATGCAATGAATTTTACTGAAGATGAAATCCAAAACAAATTTGGATTTTTGATGGATGCTTTTGAATATGGCACTCCTCCACACGGAGGAATAGCTTTAGGACTTGATAGAATAATAATGATTTTAGGTAATACAGATTCAATTCGTAATGTGATTGCGTTTCCCAAAACCCAAAAAGCTACTTCGCCGCTAACAGATGCTCCATCAGCAGTAGAACAAAAGCAACTTGAAGAACTTCATATAAATTTAATAAATTTAGATTGAAATACTAAATACTTTGTGTTAATATAGAGATAAAGAAAGAGTCTGCTTTGTTTGCCAGGATTATAAGAAATTTTGACCAACTTTTATGAAAGGGAGCCTGGTCTCTGTTTGCAGCGTAGAAGCCTCTTTAGGAGGACCTATAAACCAGACAGGAGGGCACCCACTTGGCGGTAAAGGATCAAAATTACGTAACTCCAGCGGCATAGTGGATCAATCTTTTAATTCCCCAGTAGGGGAATTTTTTTGTTTTAAAATATATATTTATTATTGTATAATAACTTAAAGAGGTGAGAATTTTGAAGGATAAAGAAAAATTAAGAAAAGAATATATGACTAAGAGAGCAAATTTAAAATCTACCATTATAAATAAAAACAGTTCAATTATAACTAATAAGTTAGATTCATATATTCATAAAAATAATTTTAATAATATTATGATATTTGTATCTTTTAAGAATGAAATTTATACCCATGAATTAATTAAAAAATGGTTAAATGATGGTGAGAAAAAAATTTATGTTCCATATATTGAAAGTAATATTGACCAAATGAAAATAAGTCAAATAGAAGATTTTGATAAAGACTTAGAGAAGGGTGTTTATAATATATTAGAACCTAAAGAAAAAGTAAAAAAAGAAAGTAATAATTATGATTTAGATATTATAGTGGTCCCAGGTTTAATATTTTCCAAAGATGGTTATAGAATTGGTTATGGTGGAGGATATTATGATAAATTTTTAAGTAGTGTTTCAGATGAAGTAAAAAAAGTTGGGATTGTTTATTCTGATTTTGTTGTTGATGATTTACCTGTAGATGATTATGATATACCTGTAGATTTAATAATGACTGAAAGAGAAACTATAATCCCTAAGAGGTGATATTTTGCCAAATCTATTTGAAGGTAAAAATAGTAATAAAAATAAAAAGAGGAATAAAGAAGAACCTTTGGCTTATAGAATGCGTCCAAACAGTTTAGATGAAATATATGGTCAAAAAGATATAATGGGTGAAGATAAAATTTTAAGAAGAGCTATTAAATCAGATCAGATACAATCTCTAATACTTTATGGCCCCCCTGGGACTGGGAAAACTAGTATTGCTTCCGTTATTGCTGAAAATACAGATTCAGATTTTAAAATTTTAAATGCTGTTACTTCTGGTGTAGGTGATATTAGAGATATAATTAAAAAGGCAAAGAAAAAAAAAGATCTCTATAATACTCGTACTATTCTATTTATAGATGAAATTCATAGGTTCAATAAAGCACAACAGGATGCATTATTACCAGCTGTGGAAAAAGGTATTGTAATCATGATAGGAGCTACTACAGAAAATCCTTATTTTGAAGTTAATTCTCCATTATTATCTAGATCACGAATATTTCAATTAAAGCCATTAAAAAATGAGAATATAAAAGAAATAATAAACGATGCTTTAAATTCTGAAAAAGGTCTAAAAAATTATAATGTAGTAATTGATTCAGATACAATTGACTACATAGCGGAGATTGCAAATGGCGATGCAAGAGTAGCTTTGAATACTTTAGAAGCCTCCGTTTTAACAACCCCGGTGAATAAAGAAGGGAAAATCATCATAGATCAGGATATAATCAGAAATTCTTTACAAAAAAAATCTTTAAACTATGATAAAAAAGGAGATAATCATTATGATAATATTTCAGCATTAATAAAAAGTATGAGGGGCTCAGACCCTGATGCTGCTTTATTCTGGTTAGCTAAAATGATAGAAGCGGGAGAAGATCCCAAGTTTATAGCAAGAAGGATTGTTATACATGCTGCTGAAGATGTAGGATTAGCTGATCCAAGGGCTTTATTAATAGCAGATGCTGCTTTTAATGCCGTAAATACAGTAGGTTTACCCGAAGCCCGTATTCCCTTAGCAGAAGCCGTTATATATATTGCTAGTGCTCCTAAGAGTAATAGTGTAGTAAATGCTATTGATAAGGCTTTAGAGTATGTTAGAAGTAATCCTACAGGAACAGTACCTGTTCATTTAAGATCTTCTAATTATAAAGGTGCTCAAAATTTAGGTAGTGGAGTTTCATATAAGTATCCCCATAATTATGAGAACAATTATGTGAAGCAAAGATATTTTCCTGAAGAGATTGATAAGCCAAGTTTTCTTGAGTGGAATAATTCAGGAGAAGAGCAAAAAATCAAAAAATTTTTAGAGAAACTTAAAAAGAAGCACGAATGATAAATAAAGGTGATAAAAAAATGAAATCAAAAATTAAAATACCTAATTCTTCTATAGAAATAAAAAACAAAGTAAAAGATAGTATATTTTGGGGTAATATTAAAAATGTAAGTAGTAAAAAAGAAGCAGAAAATTTTATCAATAAAATAAAAGAAAAATATTATGATGCCAGCCATAATGTTAGTGCATATGTAATATCAAATGGAGAAGAAAATATAGAATATTATGATGATGATGGAGAGCCTTCAAAATCTTCAGGTCCCCCAGTATTGAAAACTATCAAAGGAGCAGATTTGATTGATACTGTTGTTACAGTAACTAGATATTTTGGCGGAACTGAATTAGGTATTGGGGGATTAATTAGAGCATATGGAGGGACAGCAAAAAAAGCAATAGAAGCAGTTGGAATTAAAAATTTAAAATTATATTATTATGTTACTGCTACTGGCAACTATGACTCGGTAGGTACAATATTGGGACAAGTGGAAGCGTTTGAAGGTAAAATAAAAAACACAAAATACAGTAATAATGGTCTAAAGGTATTTTTCTATTTAAAGCCTGAAGTATTTGAGGAATTAAAAAGTACCCTAGTAGAGAAAACCGGGAATGATGTAAAAATAAAAATAAATAAGAAATTATATTTGTGAAATTAATCTCTAATTGATATAATATAAATTAAGTGATAAAATATATTAAAAGATGATATGTTTACTCATCTATGGAGGTTGTATAAAATGAAAGTATCAACTAGAGGTAGATATGGTTTAAGGGCAATGATAGAATTGGCTAAAAATGAGAACTCAGGTGCTATTCCTTTAAGAATTATTGCAGAAAGGCAAGATATTTCAGAACAATATTTAGAGCAATTATTCGTTAATTTAAGGAATGCAGGCTTAGTTAAGAGTGTAAGAGGTGCGAATGGAGGATATTTATTAAAAGGATCTGCTGAAGATATTACTGTTAGAGAAATTCTTGTAGCTTTGGAAGGCCCGATTAATATTGTCGACTGTGTAGCCGATGAATCTCTATGTGACTTTAGTAATAAATGTGCTACTCATGAATTATGGATTGAATTAAGAGAACGAATTGAAGATTTATTGGCTAGTATTACACTAGAAGATTTAAGACAAAGATCTTTACAATTACTCGAAGACAAATAATTTGAGGAGATAAAAAGATGGATAAAGTTATTGTTGCAATGAGTGGCGGTGTTGATAGTTCAGTAGCCGCTGCTTATTTAAAGGAACAAGGATATAAAGTAATTGGTTTAACATTTATAATGTTTTCCAAAAATAAAACTATGGATTATAAGGATAAAAAAGCAGTTGAAGATGCAAAAAGTGTAGCTAATCAAATTGGTATTGAACATTATACGGAAAATATTACTGAAGATTTTCATAACGAGGTCATACAGGATTTTATAGATCAATACAAAAATGCCCGTACACCCAACCCCTGTGTTATATGTAACAGGAAGATAAAATTCGATTATTTATTAAAGAACACAAAAGAACTTAATGCTGATTTTATGGCTACAGGTCATTATGCAAGAATAGAAGAACAAGAGAATAATAGAATTTTGTTAAAAAAGGCTATTGATAAAAACAAAGATCAATCTTATATGCTTTATCGAATGTCCCAGAAGCAATTAGAACATACTATTTTTCCAATGGGAAAATTCGAGAAAGAAAAAATAAGAGAAATGGCTAAAAAGTATAAATTAAAAATTCATGATAAACCTGATAGTCAAGATATTTGTTTTATAAAAAATAGTAATTATATTGATTTTTTAGAAAACCAAAGTGATGATATCGGAAAACCTGGACCTATTATTGATATAAATGGTAACAAACTAGGAGAGCACAATGGACTTCATAACTATACAATAGGACAAAGAAGAGGTTTGGGGATTTCAAAACCCTATCCATTATATGTGGTGGATTTAGATAGTGAAAATAATACAGTAGTTGTGGGAAAGAATGAAAATGTATTTAGCAATTCATTTTATATAGAAAATTCAAATTGGATTTATTATAGTGAGTTAAGAAAACCGATTGTTGTTAATTGTAAAATCAGATATAATTCACCTGAAAAATTAGCAACAGTTTATCCTGAAGAAAATGATTTATTTAAAGTAGTATTTAAAGATGAACAACGAGCTATAACTCCTGGTCAATCTGCAGTATTTTATAAAAATGATTATGTCCTAGGGGGCGGAATTATTAAATAAAAAATTTTTTAGTAAAAATAGGAATAATCTCTTGACATCACCCATTAAAACTGATAATATATAAAATGTCGCTGATGAGGAAACGGGCAAAAAACATATATATTTAAATAGTTATTCCCGTAAATATTTTGACTAATATTTGTTTCAGTGATATACTATTAATGTTACACTATAAAGTTTTAGAACCTTGAAAAGTGAACAGCAGACCCTGACAGTTCTTATTAAGTTTCAAGTTATTACGTTTAAGAATTTTTATAGCGATTAAGCTATAGGAATCAGCTTTTCATTATTAAATGGAGAGTTTGATCCTGGCTCAGGACGAACGCTGGCGGCGTGCTTAACACATGCAAGTCGAGCGAGAAAGCTACCTTCGGGTAGTG
>JAIPEX010000149.1 GCA_021736945.1 Halanaerobiales bacterium
TCTTTAAGTCTAGATTCGATTTTATCTTTAAAAACCTGTTTGCGGTATTTGGTTGTAAAAATAATATGATATCCAATATTATAAACACAAGTTCTAGCATGAACCAAATTATTTTTATTACTCATAACTTACCACCTTTTTTACACATAGTGTATCAATAGTAAGTTTTATAGTCAAATATAACAAAGATTATTCGGTGTTACATATGGTATCGAATGATAAAACCGAGCAAATTCATCACCCATTTAAAAAAGGGTGGGGTCTTTACTCTTTTTTCCTAAATCAAATTCGATAATATATCATATTATTTAATTATACTTTTTAAATCTTCTTCAGACCATTGATTAGAAATTTCTACCTTTCCAATAGCAGTTGGTAAAATCATTGGAACTTTATTTTGATAAGATTTTTTATCCTTTTTTATAGCCTCTAAAATCTGATCAGCTCCTATATTTTTTGGTATTTCAGTAGGCAAACCAACATAACTCAATAAAGTAATTAATCTATCTATAACATCATAATCAATTAATCCCATCTTATAAGCTAGTTTGCAATTATATACCATTCCTATGGATACAGCTTCTCCATGCTTATATTTTTTATACTTTGTTATTACTTCCAAAGCATGACCTATGGTATGACCGAAGTTTAATATTTTCCTGTAGTCATTTTCTTTTTCATCCTTTTTGACAACACTTCCCTTTAACTGACAGGATTTTTTCACCAATTGGATTAAAGAAGTAGGTGTAAGATCTAATATCTCTGATATATTATTATCGATATAATTAAAGTAATCTTTATCTAATATCATTCCGTGTTTTATAACTTCCGCCATCCCTGAAATAATTTCATTTTTTTCTAAGGTATTTAAAGTAGAAACATCCGTTAAAACAAAATCTGGCTGATAAAAAGTGCCAATTAGGTTTTTCCCTTTCTCATGATTGACAGCCACTTTTCCACCGACACTGCTGTCAACCTGTGCTAACAATGTAGTTGGAAGTTGAGCAAATTTAACTCCTCGCATAAATGTAGCAGCTACAAATCCTGCTAAGTCACCGACAACTCCCCCTCCTAAGCTTATTATCAGTGAACTTCTATCCATTTGATGTTCAACTAATTTATCATAAAACTTACGAGCAGTTAAAAGATTCTTGTTTTCCTCACCAGCTGGAAAAAGTTCATAAGTAGGTTTTAATTGCGCTTTTTTTAAATTATTTATTACTCTATCTCCATAGATACTAAAAACATTAGTATCTGAAATAACAAAGGTCCTCACTGTGTCTGGCAATGTTTTATTTATGATTTCTCCAATTCGGTCCAGATTTTTATTACCCACTATTACAGAATAACTATAATCTTTTAAATCAATATTTACTTCAGCTGTCATTATATTCACTTCCTTAATAATTTAATACATAATCCTGATAATTTTTATAATTATTTTTTATTTCTTGCATACTATCCCCACCGAATTTGTCAGTAAAGGCTTTTGCTAATTCTACAGCTAATACTCCTTCTCCAACAATACTGGCTGCAGGAACTGCACAGACATCAGATCGTTCCTTACTGGCAAACTGCTTTTCTTTATTATCAATATCAACAGTATGAAGGGGTTTCATCAAAGTTGGTATAGGCTTCATCACAATTCGGATTATCAGAGGTTGACCGTTTGTCATTCCTCCTTCAAAACCACCTGCTCTGTTAGAAGAACGATAAAATCTACCACCCTGATTCTCCTGTTTATAATAAATTTCATCATGTACCTTCGAACCCGGCATTTGCGCACTATTAAAACCAACTCCAAATTCTACACCTTTGATTCCCTGAATACTTATCAAGGCCTGAGAAAGTCTTCCGTCCAGTTTCTGATCCCAATGAACATGACTTCCCAATCCAACCGGAACACCGAAGACTATAAGTTCAATGACTCCTCCCACAGAATCACCGTTTTCCCGCCACTCATCTATTAATTTTTTCATCTTTTGTTCTTTTTTTATATCTCCACAACGAAGTGGGGACTCTTCTACTCTTTTAAAATAACTATCTAGCTTTTCATCTACATCCTCATAGTTAGCTGTTTTTACATTTCCAATCTGTACCACATGACTGTATATTTGATTATCAAATTGTTTTAAAAACTGTTTACTGATTGCTCCAACAGCAGTACGTGCTGCAGTTTCTCGCGCACTGGCACGTTCTAAAATATTTCTAGCATCTCTAGTATTATATTTTATAATTCCCGGTAGATCAGCATGTCCTGGGCGGGGAGTATTTACTCTTTGTTTTTGAGCCTGTTCTTTTGTTTGGAAAGGTTCGGGGGACATAATCTCCTGCCAGTTCTTCCAATCCTTATTTTTTATAACCAGTGTTATAGGGCTGCCTAGTGTTAGACCATGTCTTACTCCTGATTTTATATGCACCTTATCCTTTTCTATTTCCATCCTCTTCCCCCGGCCATATCCTTTTTGCCGTCGTATCAATTCTTTATTAATCATTTCCTCTGTTAAAAAAAGTCCAGATGGTACATCTTTTATTATAGCTGTAACTTCAGGACCATGAGATTCTCCTGCAGTTAAGTACTCAAACATTTTTGCCAGCCTCCTTTTTTTGAAGATATCAATACTTTTTTATATATTTATCCTTATTAAATAACTTATCTGTACTTTTTTATTTTCCTACTTTTTCTAACTATTTTTAACCTTACTCACCTTATTAAAATAATTCAATAAATCCTGTTTATCATCTTTGGCCAATAATATTTTAAGATCACTTAATTCTTCAATAAAATCATCTAATATCTTTTCTAATTTTTTTTGATTGGATTGACAAATATCTACCCACATTTTGGAATTACTACCTGCTATCCGGGTTGTATCTTTAAACCCATCACCAGCAAGTTCTAAAATTTGTTTATAATCATCATTTTTAGAAACAAAATTGAAAAGTGCTGTAGACACCAGATGGGGCAAATGACTCACATAGCCCGCTTTCCAATCATGCTCATTTTCCCCCATAAACTTAATTTCAGCTCCAATATTTTTTAATAACTTTATAAAATCTAATGTCTTTTTTGAATAATTTTCTTCTAAGGATACAAGTATAAATGGAGACTGTTTAAAAAGCTCCGGACTGCTGAATTTTACCCCTTCCTGCTCAGAACCAGTCATTGGATGTCCACCTATAAAAGTTAGATCCTTACGCTTTTCCATTATCTCTTTGGCCTTTTTTACAACTTTTTCTTTAGTACTCCCAATATCTACAAGCAAACAGTTCTGTGGAGCAAAAAGTTTAATTTTTTCTAATATCTTGGCTGTCTCACCCACTGGTACAGCAATAATTATTAAATCTGCTTTAGAAATCCCTTCAACAATATTTTCAAAACCATCATCAATAATCCCCCTTTTTTTAGCAATTTTTAAGGAGTCAGAATTAATATCAACACCGACTATCTTTTCACACAGATCATTTTCTTTAATGGCACAAGCTAAGGAACCTCCCATTAAACCTACTCCAATTATTGTAATCTGTTTAAATAATTCCATTAAACTGCAACTCCTGGTGAGTATACTTTTTTGCCCAATACCTCTGCAATTTTAACAATTTCACTCATCATCTTATTAAAATTATCGAAGGTTAAAGACTGCTGGCCATCAGATAATGCATCTTCAGGTTGAGGATGAACTTCAACCATCAAACCATCTGCTCCACTTGCAACAGCGGCTCGAGCCATTGGAGAAACTAACCTCCAATTTCCTGTACCATGACTGGGATCAACCACGATAGGTAAATGACTTAATTCCTGAATTAAAGGTACAGAGCTTAAATCAAGTGTGTTTCTAGTCTTTTCACCAAAGGTTCTAATTCCTCTTTCACATAATATAACCTGATGATTCCCTTCTTTCATTACATATTCTGCTGCTAAAAGCCATTCCTTAATTGTAGAAGCAAAACCCCTTTTAAGCAATACTGGTTTATCAATATTTCCCAGGGCCTTAAGAAGAGAATAATTGTGCATATTTCTAGATCCAATCTGAATAATATCTGCATAGTTGCAAACTATTTCTAAATACTCTTTATCAATTAGTTCAGTAACAATCTTTAAACCTGTTTTTTGTTTTGCTAAAGCCATTAACTTTAAACCTTCTTCACCTAACCCCTGAAAAGAATAAGGTGAAGTTCGGGGTTTATAGGCTCCTCCTCTTAGTATCTTTGCACCCGCCTTTTTAACAGCATCAGCAGTTTTTACAATCTGTTTTTCATTTTCTACCGAACAAGGCCCAGCCATAACTACAACTTCTTCTCCCCCAATTTTTACACCACCTATATCTATAACAGATTTCTCCGGTTTAAATTCCTTGCCTACTAATTTATATGAATCAAGTATTGAAACAACCTTCTCTACACCATTCATAGCCTCTATTTTCATTTTCATTGTTTCTTTATCTTTTCTTTCCCCAATAACCCCAATTATTGTTCTTTGAACTCCTTTAGATAAATGAACTCCTAAATTAGCACTTTCCAATTTATTAATGATATGATCTAATTGATTTTGTGAACTATCTGTTTTCATTACAACAATCATTTTACTTCCCCCTTCTTTGATAATACTGAATTTAATGCAGAAACAAATTTTTCATTATCACTATTACAACCAATAGTTACTCTAATCCAAGTTGGTAGACCAAAGATATCTCCTGGTCGGACAATTATTCCTCTTTTTAATAATTCATTAAATATTTTTTTAGCATCCATCCCAGTGTCAATCAGCATAAAATTACCCTGAGTTGGTATATATTTGACTGGCAAACTATCAAGTTCTTTATATAGATATTTTTTATTTTCCATATTTTTTTCCTTACATTCTTTTACATGATCCTGATCAGAAAGTGCAACTTTTGCCGTCATCTGGGCTGAAGTATTTACATTAAATGGACTTCGAATTCTATTTAATAAGTCAATCACCTGTGGATTCCCTAAGCCATAACCGATCCGCAGACCAGCCAACCCATATATCTTAGAAAATGTTCTCAATAAAATTAAATTAGGATATTCTTTAAGATAATCTAAACCTTCAAAATAAGTATCATCAGTTACATACTCATAATATGCTTGATCAATCACTATTAAAATTTCAGAAGGTATTTTATCTAAAAATTTTTTAATCTGCTTTTTATTTACTATTGTTCCAGTTGGATTATTAGGATCCCATATAAAAATTACTTTAGTCTTTTCAGTAACTGCTTTAACCATCTGATCCAAATTATGAACATAATCTTCAGTTAAAGGTACTTTTATACCTTTACCACCCCTCGCCTTTACAGCAAGTTCATA
>JAIPEX010000150.1 GCA_021736945.1 Halanaerobiales bacterium
ATATAGTTAGAATATGTATTTTGATAGGTGGCCTAATACCTGTTTTAGCATTAATCTTTGCCCAGGTTAGTCCTAAGCTATATAAGTATCTCTTTTTATTAATTGGTTTTGTAATCAGCGGGAGAAAGATTGGTTTTACTCCATACCTATTAGATATAGTTCCTGAAGAGCAACGAACTGTATATTTAGGTATTAGGGATAGTTTGAATATATTAGTGATCATTTTGCCCTTAGTTGGAGGAATATTGATTAATTTTTTAGGATATTATCTAACTTTTGGCTTGGTATCTTTGATAATGTTTATTGCTTTTTTTAGTGCAAAAAGAGATCAATGTATTTTATTGAACTAAATTATATTTTATGTTAAGATATGAATATGTGTAAATGATAATGGATATCAATATACAGGAGTTGATCTAAGGGTGCAGGATAAAAAAATTAGTTTAGTAATGCTAAAAGAAGGTGAATCTGGGACTGTATATGATTTTAAAGGTGGCAAAAAATTAAGAAGAAAGCTTGATTCACTGGGTATCAGAAAAGGTAAAGAAATAAGAAAAGTTAGTGATATGGTTTTAAATGGACCTGTAACCATTCAAATAGAAAAAAGTTTTAAAATAGCAATTGGTAAAGGGATGGCAAAAAAGATCATTATAAAGGTTGATTAATTGATGAAAGTACTATTAATGGGCAATCCAACTGTAGGTAAAAGTGTTGTTTTTTCTAGGATGACAGGAACCAGTGTTACTTCTTCAAACTATGCTGGGACTACTGTTGAGTATAAAAAGGGCTTATTTAACTATCAGTCAGAAAGTATTGAGTTAATCGATGTACCTGGAACATATACCTTAGAACCTACAAATAAAGCAGAAGAAGTTGCAGTTCAGATGTTATCTGAAGGTGATTTGGTTTTTAATGTAGTGGATGCAACCAATTTAGAAAGAAACTTAAACTTAACATTACAGTTATTAGAAAAAGACATTCCAGTTGTGATCTTACTTAATATGTGGGATGAAACTAAACACAAAGGTATAAATATCAATTTAGAACGATTAAAAGAAAAATTAAAGGTGCCTGTAATACCTACAGTTGCAACAACTGGTCATGGTTTAAAGGAAGCTTTAAATTATCTTGATTACACAGCTACTATTAAGTATAATAAGTTGGATTCTGATGAGCGTTGGGTTGAGATCGGTAATATTATCGAAAATGTTCAAAAAATTGAACATAAACATCATTCATCTCGAGAGATGTTAGAAGAGTATACTTTAAAACCTTTAACAGGAATCCCGATAGCTGGTAGTGTATTATATTTGACCTTTATTTTGATTAGATTTATAGGTGAAAGTATTATAGCATATATTGCTGAACCATTTTTTGAAGGACCTTATTATAGTTTATTGATAAGATTAAGTCAGATCTTAGAAGATGGAAGTTTTCTACACAGTCTATTTATTGGTCAGTTACTCAATGGTCAGATTGATTTTGAACAGTCTTTTGGTTTATTAACAACTGGAATATTTATTCCTTTTGCTGCAGTATTACCATATATTATTGCCTTTTATTTTGTCTTAAGTATACTTGAAGACTCTGGATATTTACCAAGGCTTGCAGTATTAATGGATAATTTGATGCATAAGGTGGGTTTACATGGGTTTTCTATAATACCTATGATTTTAGGTTTTGGATGTAATGTACCTGCCGCTTTGGCTGCTCGTAATCTTGATAGCAAGAGAGAAAAATTTATTGCTAGTACTTTAATGTCTATTTCAATACCCTGTATGGCCCAAACTGCAATGATAATTGGACTGGTTGGTGCATATGGTGGTATTTTTGTTTTCTATGTATTTTTTGCTTTATTTGTAGTTTGGATTTTAGTAGGACTTTTGTTAAATTATCTATTACCTGGTTATAGCAATGATCTATTAATTGAAATTCCTTCTTTAAGATTACCCATTATTGCTATAGTTTTTAAGAAATTATTTATGAGGGTAACAAATTTTTTAAAAGAAGCAATTCCTTTTGTACTACTGGGAGTTTTAGCTGTTAATATTTTATATGCCCTGGGATTTTTTGATCTACTAACCGTTATTTTAGGGCCACTTTTTTCAACATTGTTTGGTTTACCTGAAGATGTAATTTCTGCCTTGCTGATGGGTTTTTTAAGAAAAGATCTAGCAATGGGGATGTTAGCACCACTTGATCTTACAGTAAAACAGCTTGTAGTCTCAAGTACTATTTTAACAGTCTACTTTCCCTGTGTAGCAACCTTTATTATCTTATTTAGAGAGTTAGGTCTCAAGGAGATGCTTAAGGCTGCAACTATTATGGTAATTACAGCTATAATTGTTGGTACAGTTTTAAATATAGGGTATAGTTCAATATTTATTTCATCTATAACAACAGTTCTAATTTTATCAATCATCTTTATATTTTATAGACTAACAACTAAGAAAAATCAAAATATTATTAAAGAATGAGGAGGAAATTAAAATGTATGAAATAAAAGAAGGAAAAATCAAACTTAAACATGGTAGTATTAGTGAAGGACTTATTGCAATTGCTAGTGGCAAAGGTGGTGTAGGTAAGTCAACTGTAACAGCAAATTTAGCTATATCATTACAAAAACTAGGTAAAAAAGTTGGTATCATTGATGCAGATGTACATGGATTTAGCATCCCAAGAATAATAGGTATTCAAAAAGAAGTTAAGGTTGAACAGTCTTCTGAACTTATCCAACCAGCTGAAAAAATGGGAGTAAAAGTTATCTCTATGGGGTCTTTTGTTAATGAACAAAATCCTGTTATCTGGAGGAGCCCTCTTTTATTAGGAGCACTTCAACAGTTTTTCAAAGATGTAATCTGGGGTGATTTAGACTATCTATTACTTGATCTTCCACCTGGAACAGGTGACATGGTCTTAAATATTATGCAGAAACTACCTCACGCTAGGACTTTGATTATAACTACTCCCCAGGTTACAGCAACAAATGTTGCTGGTAGAGTTGGCCATATGGCCGAGAAGATGGACTCTGATATCATAGGTATTATAGAGAATATGTCTTACTATCAATGTTCTGAATGTGGAAATAAAGAGTATTTATTTGGCAAGGGTGGTGGAAAAGAACTTGCTGATTTACTCAAGGTAGATATGTTAGGACAACTTCCTTTAATTAAGGCTATAAGAGAAGGAGGAGATCAGGGTAATCCGGTTGTGAAAGAAGAGAGTGATGACAAGATTACCAAAGAATTTTTAAAGATAGCTGAACAGATTATCGAAAAGAAAAGAGATTTCGATCCAAATCTAAAACCGATGTCATTAAAGGGAGGACCTGGAGGTAATTAAATAAATAAATGATATGATCACACCTCTGTCTAATAATGGGCAGAGGTGTTTTAAAATTTAGATTAATAACTAAAGGAGTTTCACCTTGAAATAGAGAATAAAGAAATTAATGGGAGAATGGAGGTAGATTTCTAAATGAAGTTACTACAAAACTTTATCGATAGGGAAATAGAGCTAGCAAATGGATGTACTGAACCAGCTGCTGTAGCATATTCTGTTGCAAGAGCAGCAGACTTTCTAGAAGGTAAATTAAAAAAAATTGTAGTTGAGATGGATGGTTATGTATATAAAAATGGATTAAGAACCGGTATACCTGGAACTGAAGAATATGGAGGAAATAAGCTAGCAGCAGCTATAGGATACTTTATTAGAGACTCTGCTGATAAAAAACTAACTCTTTTAAATGGTTTAAATAAAGATACTATTAAGAAGGCAAAAGAGATTAATGATTTAATAAAATTGAAATTAATAAAAGATAAAAAAGAACTTTTTATAAAAACAACTCTTTATGGTGATAATATTGTCGAAAGTTTAATAGTTGAAGATCATACTAATCTTAAATATATTAAGGTTAATCAAGACTATATATATAGAAACGAGGATAGTTTGGAAAAAGATAGCATAGAATACAACTTAAAATATGAGTTTGGAAGTATGAGTATAAAAGAGATTATTCAGCTGGTAGAAAATCAGTATGACGATTCAATGATAAGCTACTTAGAACAGGGCTTAAAAATCAATCAAAAACTTGTTGAATCTGGATTAAAAGATCAGGGATGTGGAATTGGTAGAAGTTATTTAAAGATGGCAGGAGATGACTTTATTAGGAAATCTGCTGCAAAACTTGCTGCTGGAACCGATGCAAGAATGTCAGGGGTGAAACTACCTGCAATGACTTCTTCAGGTAGTGGAAACCAAGGGATCTTTATAACCATTGGAGTATATCTTTCAGGATTAGAAAAAAATATTGAAAAAACAAAGCTATTTAAAGGGACCTTAGTTGCTCATTTAATTGCCTATTATATAAAGATCAAAATGGGTAAACTTTCATCATTATGTGGTCTTTTCACAGCTGCAGCTCCAGGTTTATTAGCTGCTTTACTGTACTTTGATAACAATAATGTTAAGATTGAAGAAGCTATTAATAATATATATAGTGATTCAGGTGGTGTTTTATGTGATGGGGCAAAAACAAGTTGTGCTTTTAAAACAATAAGTGCTTACGAATTAGCTCATCGGCATTATAGTTTTATTAAAGATAATCTTAAATGTCCATTACCAACTGGCTATATAAATAAAGATTTTAAAAAGACACTAAATAATCAGTATGCCCTTTTAAATCCTGATGGTGTATCTTTTAATGATACCCTAATAGAGACAATTAAAAATAATTTTTCTAAATAAGCTCGACAGCCTCCTGATTAGAATTCACCGTAGAATTTTTAAGTACTATTTAAATCTTTACAGAAAGTCGGGAAAACAAAGTGGACAACATAATACGAGTTAGAAGTACAGATCAGATCCAAAAAAACATTCTTAACGAGTATTTATACAAAGAGTATTCTACAGGAGGATTAAAAAAACTTACCTGGATATCTTTTGATATTAAGCTATCAAGAATTTACCCTAAATTTAAAGAAATTTAAAAAAATGTTAACAAATTGTGGATATACCGTAAATGTGGATAATGTGGACAATTAAAAAAATGCCCACATTTACAAACCGTTTTTAAAAACTAAAAAACAAATTTATCACAGATTTACAATTACGATTATGACTACGGCTACTGATTTTAATAAATAAAGCCCGTCATAATTATAATATATTTTTAAAGTTTTATTAATGATTTTTAAGAATATTATATAAGGAGTTGATTAATAATGAAGATAGTAATTATTGGTGGTGTAGCAGCAGGTACAAGTGCTGCTGCTAAGGCGAGCAGGACTAATAGTGAAGCAGAGATTGTATTATTCGAAAAAGACAAAGATA
>JAIPEX010000029.1 GCA_021736945.1 Halanaerobiales bacterium
TTTATGGTAGGTGGTTAGGAGAAAGTTATATAGGTTACTCATTTTTGCAAGAAATTAAAGAAGAATTAGAAACAGAGTTAGATGATATCGAATTTTATAAAATACATTATACTAAATTAGAAATGCAATTATCAGGTTTACCAGCATTTTTAATTATTAAAAACGGAGTAATAATCAATAAATATATGGGTATAAAAAACCCTTTATATTTCACACAGGAATTAATAAATAATTATATCTAAAATCATTGCCCATGACCTTATAGTTCATGGGTTTTTTGAATTTAATAAAGGAAAAGTGGTTTAATAAAAGAATTATTAAAAAAAGGATATAAAAACATATACAAATAATATATCACATTAATTGGAGTGATAAAGTTGGAAAAAATAGATATGGAAAGTTGGAATAGAAAACAACATTTTGACTTTTTTAATAATTTTGATTATCCTCATTTTAATATTACTGTAGATTTAAGGATTAGCAAATTTAAGAAATATACCGAAAAGAATAATATATCTTTTTTTAAATCCATGGTGTTTTTAGTAACAAAAGCTGCAAATGAAATCGAGGAATTCAAATATAGAATTATAGATAATAATCAAGTAATCATTTTAGAAAAAGTACATCCTTCTTTTACTATTATGGGTGATAATGAGGTGTTTACTTTTTGTAATTCTGTATATCATGAAGATAAAGATAAGTTTTTTGAATATATGGAGCAGAATATTAAAAAATATAAAGAAAACCCTGTTGTTTCTGAAAAAGTAGATAAGATGGATTCGATTTACATGACGAGTTTGCCTTGGATAAATTTTAATAGTATAACTCATCCCATTGATATAAAAAATGTTGATTCTGTACCAAGGATATCATGGGGGAAATATCGTCAAGATAATGAATCAATTTTTATGCCTTTTTCAGTTCAGGTTCATCATGCTTTAATGGATGGATATCATGTTTCAAAATACATTAATAATTTGAAGGCAAAATTAGAAAACCCTCAAAAATACTTATAAATAGGATGAGTATAATGTATATAGATTATTTAAAAAACAAAAAAGAACATTTGGAGACAGTTAATAGTTGGTTATATAAGCAATGGGGTCATCATGATTTAAATGGATCAGAAAAAGAATGGCTTGTGAAAAGAAGAAAAAAACTCAATAATAATAAATTAATGCCGATTATATTTGTGGCACTTAAAGATGAGACCCCTGTTGGGACAGCGTCTATTGTTAAAAATGATATGGAAACTCATCTTGAATTAGAACCCTGGATGGCAAATGTCTATGTTAGAAAAGACAAAAGAGGTAAAGGATATGGGACTAAACTAGTAGAAAGAATTTTAAAAGAAGCAAAACAGTGTAGTTTTAGTGAAATTTATTTATTTACTCCTGATAAAAAGACATTTTATCAAAGGATTGGCTGGGAACTTTATGGACATGAAGATTATAGAAATGAATTGGTTGACATAATGAAATATGATCTGAAAAGAGTAGATGGCTAAAATGAAAAAGCAAAAAGTAGATCTTCACCTTCATACCAATGCATCTGATGGTACATGGGGAGTTTCAAAATTATTAAAAATAATTAAGAGGAAAAATATTACAATATTTTCTGTTACTGATCATGATACAATACAAAACACAAAAATCTTAAAAAATAAAATCAAATATGCAGATTTAAAGTTTATTCCGGGAGTTGAGGTTTCGACCACATTAAATAATATGGAATATCATATAACAGCCTATAATTGTGACTTAGAAAACCCAAAATTGAATTCTATATTAAAATTTAATCGCAAAGTTAGAACAGATTATAATAGGGATATTATTAGATTTTTTGAAACAGAATTTGAAAAGAAATTAATTGATGAATATGATGACTATAAACATAATGCAGATAGAGGTGGATGGAAGTCCTTAAATTTTTTAATAGATAAAGGTATAATAAAAAACTTAGAAGATTTTTTTGAAAAGATTTATGCTATGAATGAAAATATGATTTTTCCTTCTCCTCAAAAGGTAATAGATATTATTCATGAGACAGGAGGTTACGCTTTTTTAGCACATCCTGCTTCATATTTTAAAGGAAAGCTTTTAGAAAAAAATTTTTTGAAAGATTGGTTTAAATACGGTATTGATGGAATTGAAGTTTACTCTCCTTATTTAAATAATTTAAATGATGCTGATTATTATATAGAATTTTGTCATAATCATAATTTAATGTTTTGTAGTGGTTCAGATTGTCATGGTGATTTTATTAAAGAGAGAAAAGTCGGAAAGCCTGAAATATATCTTTCAGACATTAAGATAGATAAACTTTTAACTTGAGATAAAAAGGAGTGGGAAATTTGTCTATAATTGGAAACATTATTTGGATAATATTTGGGGGTTTATTTGAAGCTATTGGTTGGGTTATTGCTGGTATTATTTTATCAATTACTATAATAGGAATCCCTTTTGGTTTACAGTGTTTTAAGATAGCAGGAGTTCAATTAGCTCCTTTTGGTAAGGAAATAGTTAGTGTAAACAATAATGGAACAAATTTAATTATGAATATCATCTGGATAATATTTTTCGGTTGGGAAATAGCTTTAATGAATTTAGTTAGTGCATTTATATTTGCTATAACTATTATTGGACTTCCCTTTGCTAAACAGAATTTAAAACTTGCTAAAGTATCTTTATTTCCTTTCGGTAAAAAAATTATTTAGATAAATATTATGGGGTGATAAAATGGATAATAAATATTTAAAATTAAGAGAGTTTTTAAAGTCAACTGAGTGGGTTAACAAAGATCAATTGGAAACACCAAAAAAGAAAGGTGAAGATAGGCCTTTAGCAGTCAAAAGTTATGAAAAACAAGCGAAAATTATAGAATTACCTTCACCTAAAGATATAAATCTAGAAAAAAATACAATAAAAAAAATATTTTCTGAAAGAAAAAGTAGACGTTCTTATAATAAAGAAGAATTATCAATCAAAGAATTATCTTATTTACTCTGGGCTACCCAAGGGTTAAGAAAAGACAATATTAGGCTTAGAACGGTTCCTTCAGGCGGTGCAGTTCATCCGTTTGAAACCTACCTTTCTATAAATAGAGTAAAAAATATTAAAAAGGGTATATATAGGTATTTACCAGATAAACATTCTTTATTGTTCGTAAAAGAAGTAGATAATATTCAAAAAGAAATAACAAAAGCAGCAAATGGACAAAAGTTTGTCGGTACGGCTGCTGTAGTGTTTTTATGGACTGTTATACCTGAAAGAGGAGAATGGAAGTATGATATTTTAGCTCATAAATTAGCAGCTTTGGATGCTGGGCATGTGGGCCAGAATCTATATCTATCAGTTGAATCTATTGGTGCAGGAACTTGTGCTGTTGATGCCTATAATCAAAAAGCAGCTGATGAATTGTTAGAAGTAAATGGGGAGGATGAATTTGTTATATACATGGCTCCGGTTGGTAAAATAAAGGATTAAAGGGGAGGCTTTTTAGATGAATGATAAAGATAAAAGTAATATAACCTTATATAAGTTTTTAAATCTATTTTCTTTAATATTGGTATTAGTAGTAAATTTTCTAGCAAATTATTTACCTTTAAATGGTTATAACACTGGAGAACTTTCTGATCTCTATCCGAACTTATTTGTGCCAGCAGGTTTAACTTTCTCAATTTGGGGAGTAATTTATTTATTGTTAACAGTATTTATAATATCTCAATTTATCAATTTCGGGAAAAAACAAGAAGTTAAAGAAACAATCATAAATAAAATTGGTTATTTATTTTTTCTCACTTCATTAGCAAATGCTGCATGGATTTTTGCCTGGCATTACCTTTATGTATTTTTATCTTTAATTGCAATGTTAGTTTTATTGGTAACTTTAATTTCAATTTATAAAAGATTAAAAATTGGACTAAATGAATATTCCAATAAAATATATTATATTTTTATCCTTCCCTTTAGTGTTTACATTGGATGGATTACTATTGCAACCCTTGCTAATATTACTGCTTTATTAGTAGATATTAATGTTTATGGAGGGTTGTTAAACCCTGTTTTTTGGACAATTCTTGTTTTAATTATAGGACTGTTTATAACGTTATATATTTTACTAAAAAGAAAAGATATAGCATATAGTTTAGTAGTAGTTTGGGCTTATTTGGGAATAATCATAAAAAGATACTTTCAAGCTTCAGAACCTATAATGTCAATTGTATATACTGCTTTAGTTTGTATTATTATTATAATAATATATACTATAAATTTAACTTTCCAATCTTTCAAAAAATCTATGTAAAAGGAGTGACATATATTGGAAAATCATTCTCATGATCATCATGACCATGCTGAAAGTTATGAAAATATTAAACTAGCTTTTTTCTTAAATTTATTATTTACAATTATTGAAATAATAGGTGGTTTATGGACAAACAGTGTAGCAATATTATCTGATGCAGTTCATGATTTAGGGGATAGTGTATCATTGGGATTATCTTGGTTTTTAGAGAATTATTCAAAGAAAAATCCAGATGAAATATTTAGTTTTGGTTATTCAAGATTTTCATTACTAAGTGCTTTTTTTAATAGTTTAATCTTAATATTAGGCTCCATTTTTGTTTTATCAAAGGCTATTCCCAGATTAATGAGTCCAGAACCCATAAATGCAGCAGGAGTGTTAATCTTTGCTGTTTTTGGTATTTTAGTTAATGGGGTGGCTGCTTATAAATTAAGTAAGGGAAGTTCAATTAATGAAGAGGTAATTTCGTTTCATTTCTTGGAAGATGTTTTAGGTTGGGTCTCAATTTTGATAGTCGGTATTATTTATATGTTTAAAAAAATACCAATTTTAGACCCTATCTTATCAATTGGAATTACTTCATATATTTTATATAATGTTTTTAAGAACTTCAAAAAAATACTAAAAATATTTTTACAAGCAGTTCCTAGTGATCTTTCTATAGAAGAGATAGAAAATTTAATTATTCAAGATACAGAGATAATAACTGTCCATCATACACATTTATGGAGTCTTGATGGTGAAAATAATTTATTATCAACTCATATAGTAGTAGAAGATGAATTAGATAATAATGAAATTAGTGACATAAAAGAAAATATTAGAAATAAATTAATGAAACACGATATAAACCATGTTACTGTTGAAGTAGATTATAGGAGTGAGGTTTGTGATGATAAAGAGTGTAATTTAAATGGAGATTTTTAGGTAATTAAGTTTTATTGGGGGCGGTATGATGAATAAAGGAAGTTTCAAAGGATATTTATTTCGGTTTTCAATAGTCCATGTTTTAATTTATGTTTTCATTGCTTTACTATTTAGAAATTATTTAAACTATAACGAACAATTTACTTCATCTGTATTATACAGTAATTTTAGAAATGCTGATTCTGTAATAATGCGTTTTGCTCCCTTATTTCAATTTGGTAGAGGAATTTTTTTAGGCTTTATAATATATCCTATTTATAATTGTATAATTGATGTAAAAAACGGGTGGTTAAAGCTTTTTGGATTATTATGGGGCTTATCATTAATTGGTTCTGTAGCGGCTACTCCAGGTTCAATAGAGGGTTTTATTTATACTTCTACTCCTATTATTGAACATTTACTCGGCCTCCCAGAAGTTACTTTACAAACCCTTCTCTTTGCCTTGGTTTTTGTAAAATGGGAGGAAAGGAGTTTAAAAAAATCATCTAATAGTTAAAGAACTTCTGATAAAAAAGGAGGAAATTAATTGAAATATTTTAAAAAGTTAGAAGGCAAGAATGTTTATTTATCCCCAATAAATTTAGATGATTATGAGGAATATACAAAATGGATTAATGATTTAGATATTTCTATTAATTTGGGAAATGCCCATCAAATATATACCTTGCATAAGGAAAAAGAACATCTTGAAGAAGTTTCTAAAAATAATTTTGCAATTATTTCAAAATCGGAAGATAAATTGATCGGTAATTGTGGACTTATGAATGTTGATTCAGTTCATCAGCAAGCAGAACTAGGTATTTTCATAGGAGAAAAAGATTATTGGGACAAAGGATTAGGTACAGAATCTATCAAATTATTACTGGATTACGGATTTAATTTATTAAATTTACATAATATTTTATTGAAAGTTTTTTCATATAATAAGAGAGCAATTAAATGCTATAAAAAAGTTGGTTTTAAAGAAATTGGGAGAAGAAGAGAGTCAAGAGAGATTGCTGGTCAAAAATATGATGAAGTTTTTATGGATATACTTTCTAGTGAATTTACAGGTGGTAAAATAAGTATATAGAGAGGTATATATATGTTTATTAATAATTTTATAAAGATTGTTATTTTATTTATTGTTAGTATATTGTTTATTACAATTCCAATTAACGCAGAACAATTAGAATTTTTAACTGGAAACTGGGAAGGGACTCTATTTTTAGAAGATAAGGAGGCAAAAATAGAAGTTAGTTTTATAGATGAACCAAAAAAACAGACAGGATTTATTAAAATCCCATCATTAAATATAAATAATCAGCCTTTAAATATAACTGAATTAACTAATTCAAAAATAACATTTAAGACAGATAATGATTCTTATAATATGGTTTTTAAAGGTAATTATAGTTCAAATATAATAAAAGGAACATTATTTCAAGAAGATAATAAAAAATACAATTTTGTTCTTAATCACAAATCTAAAAGTATCAACGAAGTTAAACTTCAAGGAAGTGAGCAAGAAATAAAGATTCCGGTAAAAGGTGGGGAATTGGCTGCTAGTTTAACTTATCCAAAAACACATAATATAAATAATCCTGTTGCAATTCTTATTGCAGGTTCTGGACCTACTGATAGAGATGGCAATACTCCTTTAGTTGACTTTCAAATAAATAATTTAAAAAACATTTCATATTTTATGGCTAATAATGATATAATATCAATAAGATATGATAAAAGAGGAGTTGCAGGAAGTAGTGATTTAGTAGATAATAAAACACCGACTTTTACTCAATATAGTAATGATGTTTTTGAAATTATAAAATATGTGAGGAATAATTTAGGTAGGAAACCCCGACAAATATTTTTGGTAGGTCATAGTGAAGGTGCTACTTTAGCTATGATGGCAGCCCAAAAAGTTAATAATTTAGGTGGAATTGTTTTACTATCCAGTCCAGGGTTTAAACAAGAAGTACTGTTAAAAAAACAATTACAAAGACAGAATGATATTTTATACAGTCAAGGGAAAATTGATGATAAGAAACTTTTAGTAAGGGTACTAAATGAACTTATAAAGGCAATTGAAAAAGATAAAGAATTTCCTATTGATGAATACAATATTCCTGATAATTACAAAAGTATATATAGAAATTTAAACAATCAAAGAGAATTTAGTAAGGAATGGTTGAAAACATCTCCTGTAGAGCTTTTAAAAAAACTAGATATTCCTACCTGTATTATACACGGCACAGAAGACCAACAAATAGGTAAAGATAATGCTGAACGATTGTCTTCTGTTGTATCAAAAGATAATTTAAGCTATAATTATATTATGGGAGTTAATCATTTATTACTTGATGACAATAATTTTATTAGTGAAAGATTATTGAAAACAATTACCGCGTTTATAAAAAAACATAAATAGAAAAGGATGATAAACATGAAAAATTTTATGATATTTTTAATTTTAGTATTGGTTGCTGCCTCCTTTTTGGCCATTACAAATCCTACAAATGAGGATTTTGTAAACTGGGGAGTTCAAAAAATGCAGTCAGATGCTGAAACTGATTTTGAAAGAATATTAGAAGGTACTGTGGGAGAACAATTATTAAAATTAAGAACTTCTAGATCTAATTATGTTATTTTTAGTGTTTTTAATGTGGAAAGTGCAGATGAAACTATTAAATATTTAGGAATTGTAAATTTATTTTTTCAAATAAGTAATTAAATATATAAGAATTTAGTATATTAAAAAAATGCATCTTTTCATGGTGCATTTTTTTAATATGAACCATTTCAAATTTAATTTTTATTAAAAAATATAAAAGAAGGTGAAATGATGAGTATTTTTAAAGCTTATGACATTAGAGGAATTTATGATAAAGACTTTAATAAAGTAACTGTTTATAAAATTGGTTACCATCTCCCGGAAATTGTAGAATGCAATAATGTTCTTATCGGTTATGATATTAGGAATTCATCGCCTGAAATTTTTGATTATTTAACTAGGGGTTTGTTGGACCGTGGTATTGAAGTATTTAGTATGGGCTTAGCAACAACACCTTCAGTTTATTTTAATACAGTAGACGGTAATTTTGATTTGTCTGTACAAATCACAGCATCTCATAATAGTAAAGAATATAATGGTATGAAAATATCAAAAAAAGGAGCTTTACCAGTTGGCTATGATACTGGATTAAATAAATTAGAAAAGTTAGTTGAGAAATCTAATATTAGAGTGGATAATATCCAATCAACCAAAAGAGATAATTCTATTATTGAATATCACGGTCAGTACAAATATTTAAATTTTTTAAAAAAACATCAGCCAAATACTGAAAATTTAAATATAATTATGGATGCTTCTAATGGTATGACTTCTTTGTTTTTAAATGATATATTTGGAGATAGAGTTGATTATATAAATTATGAAATGAATGGAAATTTTCCTGGACATGATCCCAATCCAATGAATGAAGAAAATTTAGAGGAAATAAAACAAAAAATCAAAGATAATAATTATGATATAGGTGTAGTGTATGATGGAGATGGAGATAGAGTTATTTTTCTAGATGAAAATGGAACTTTTATTTCACCTGATTTGATTACTGCATTATTAGCTGAACATTTTTTAAAAGATAAAAGTAATCAATATGTAATTCATGATATTAGAACCTCCCGTTCAGTTAGTGAGCACATAAAAAAATTAGGGGGTACCCCTTTTATGTGGAAAGTTGGTCATGCTTACGCTAAATTAAAAATGAGAGAACTTGATGCAGTAGTTGGGGGAGAATTGGCAGGACATTATTATTTTAGAGATTTCTATTATTGTAATTCTGGATTATTGACATCTTTCATTTTTCTAAATGTAGTTAATAAGCATAAGAAGGAAGAAGGAATTAATTTATCTGAGATTATTAAAAAAATAGATAAATATGAATCTTCAGGGGAAATAAACTTTAAAATAGATAATAAACAAAAAGTTATCAAAGAAGTGGTAAATTACTTTAATGAAAATGAAGAACCTGCAGAAATATATGACTTTGATGGATATAGACTTGAATTTAAAGACTGGTGGTTTAATATTAGACCATCTAATACAGAACCATATTTAAGGCTTGTTGTAGAAGCAAAAGAAAAGAAAAAGCTAAATGAAAAGGTAAGCTTATTAAAGAAATTAATAAAAAAATAATATATAATATATATGAAGGGATAATAAAGACTTAAATATTGAATAAACTATTTTGTTATACTATAATATTGTTGATGGAAATTAAAAATATATTTAAAATAGGGGAGAATCATATGGTCTATATATCAGTCTTATTATTTACATATTTTCTTGCTATTCCAATCACCATTTTCGTGGCTGTAGACGCCTATAAGCGTAAAAACCAATGGGTATGGTGGTCTATTGGGGTTGTAATTTCTTGGCCTCTGATTCTCCCATTGTATTTTTCTTTTAGGAATCTTAAAGAAGGAGAAACAAGAGAAGGTGGTTTGATTTGGAATGCTATAAAAAACTATGTTCTAGTATACTCTACAAATATTTTTATAGTAATACTACTTCTTTTAATATTACCTCAAAACTTAGGTTATTTAAGTAGAGAGATTTTCATAACTGAACTTGCAGGTTTTAATATTTCATTAAGTTTTATATATTATATAATTTTTATTATTTGGTTAATCCCTTCGATTTTATTTTTGATGATTGGATCTTTTTTTAAAGATGATTATAGTAAAAAAGAAGGACCAACTGGTAAATTAAAGGAATACAAACTACAAAAGAAAAAAGATCTAAATAAAAAACTTAAAGAATATTATGAAAACAAAAATAAGAATTTTGAAGATTAAATGACATTGTTTTAAGGTTTGCAAATATTAATAATTCATTATATACTAAAAAAACGTGAAGTTATATAAAGTTAATAATTGTTTATTTAGGAGGACTTTTGAATGAGTAATGACAAACAGGAGTTTTGGAAAGAAAGAGAAGAACTTAACAAAAAAATATTCGAATCCGATAATTTGGAGATAAAACGGTTTTTCAATCTTGATACAAATGTTTATAAAGAAGGAGCATTGTCAACTAAAAACAAAGAACTTCTTGGTTTAGTAGCATCCATGGTATTGCGATGTGATGATTGTATCACTTACCACATTGATCGTTCATATGAAGAAGGGGTAAATAAGGAAGAATTTTACGAAGCCTTCAGTGTTGCCTTGGTTGTTGGTGGTTCAATAGTCATTCCTCATCTCAGAAGAGCAGCAAAAAGATTAGATGACTTATTTGATGATGAGGAGGACAAATAATGATTAATTTTGTATCTATTGGAGAGGTTAAGTCTCCATATCAAGATCATGAACAAATACCCCGCCAGCCCGATATAGAAGCTGAGGGAGAATTTATATTAGAAATAAAGCCTGAATACAGTGAGGCATTAAAGGGATTAGAAAAATATGATTATTTAATTGTTATATTTTATTTAAATCAATTAGATAAAAAAGAATTGGAATTAGTTATTAATCCAACCTATTCTTCAAGTAATCAAAAAAGAGGTTTATTTGCCACCCGAACACCCAATAGACCAAACAAAATAGGATTAAGCACTGTTGGTTTAAAGTATATTGATGAAAACAAAATATACATAACTGGTATAGATGCTATTGATGGGACTCCAATTTTAGATATTAAACCATATTATAAGTCTCTGGATAGTAAAGAAGAATCCTATAATTACAACAAAGATAATATTATTATATATACTGATGGAGCTTGTTATAATAACCCGGGACCTGGTGCTTATGCAGCAATTATCTTAGATGAAGATAAGGAAATAGAAATTACAGGTTTTGAACCTTCCACTACTAATAATAGAATGGAACTTCAAGCAGTAATCGAAGCTTTAAAAGTTGTAAGAAAGAACAAAAAAATAGTTCTTTATTCTGATTCTAATTATGTAGTTAAAGGAATTAATGATTGGATAAAAAATTGGAAAAAGAGAGGTTGGAAAACTTCGTCAAATAAAGCGGTTAAAAACAAAGACTTGTGGGAAAGATTAGATGAAGAGATAAGTAAGAAAAATGTTCATTTAAAAAAGGTTAAAGCACATTCTGGTGATGAATATAATGAAAAAGTAGATAGTCTTGCTAAAGAAGAAATTGATAAAAATATTAATTAATTTGGGGGATTAAATACATGCTTAAATTTAAAGAAAAGAGAAAAAAAGCCAAAGAATATATTATTAATAAGGTTGATATAAAACCAAAAATAGGTTTAATATTAGGTTCTGGTCTTGGAGAATACAGTGAGCAACTGGAAAATAAGGTAAAAATTAAATTTGAAGATATTCCAGGAATGGCAGTTTCTACTGTGGAAGGTCATGCTGGTGAATTGGTATTTGGTGAAAAACATGGGAAAAGTATTGTAGCTATGAATGGAAGAGTTCATTTTTATGAAGGTTATAGTATGAAAGAGATAGCTTTTCCGGTTTGGGTAATGAAGGAATTAGGAGTTGAAAAGCTTATTATAACTAATGCTGCTGGAGGTTTAAATACAACTTTTAAGCCTGGAGATTTAATGATTCTAACAGATCATTTAAACTTTATGGGAAGTAATCCTTTGATTGGTCAAAATGATGAAGAAATAGGACCACGTTTTCCAGCTATGACAGATGCCCATCCTAAAGAAATGATTGAAGTTGCAGAAAAAGCTGCTGAAGATGCTGACATCCATATTATGAAGGGTGTCTATCTGGCAATTTCGGGACCGGTATATGAAACATATGCCATGAGTAAATTTCAAAGGATGATAGGAGCAGATGCAGTTGGTATGTCCACAGTTCCAGAGTTAATTGCTGGAACCCATGCTGGTATGGATAATTTAGCGATATCTTGTATAACTGATGTTGTAAATATAGTTAAAGAGCAGGAAGAAGAATCATTAACTCATGAAGAGGTAATGAAAGTTGCTCAGAGAGTAAAACCTAAATTCAAAAATTTAGTCAATAATATAATTAAAGAACTATAAAATATATTAATCCTGGCAGGAAGGGCATAATCCATAGAATTCCAAACGATGATTATTTACAATGAAATTGGTATTGTTTTCAACTTTATTATTGATTTTTCTATCTATTAAATTTAATTCGAGATCAAAAACATTACCACAATCATTGCATCTAAAATGATAATGATTTTCTGTATTTCCATCGTAATGGCTTTGATCATTAGCATAATTAATAACGGTTATTTTGCCCTTATCTGCTAATAGATTTAAATTCCTGTAGACTGTACCTAAACTGATATTAGGGATTTCTTTTTTAACTTCTTCATAGATAGAGTCTGCGGTTGGATGTGAATCTGTGTTTTTTAAGACTTTTAGAATTGTTTTCCTTTGTTTTGTCATTCGTGTTTTAGTCATTTTATTCAAAACTCCTCTTTTAAATAAATATTGCAATATTGTAATATTTATACTATCAAATACTACATATTTAGTCAAGATAATAAGGAAGTGGTGATATAGTTTTATTATCCAACCTATATACTTATAGTCTAGGAAGAATTATCCCAAAATACAAGTTTTTGTTGTCAATTTGTTTTAGTTGCTTAAATATATTATACGAGGTGAAAACTTATGGAAAAGGAAAAAAGAATACTAACAGGTGATAGACCAACTGGGAAGTTACATTTAGGTCATTATGTAGGTAGTTTAGAAAATAGATTGAAGCTACAGAAAGAATATGATACATTTCTTATAATTGCTGATGTACAAGCATTAACAACTAACTTTGAAGAACCTGATAAATTGTCTCATGATGTTCATCAGGTAGCTGAAGATTATCTTGCTGTAGGAATAGACCCAGAGGAAACTACTATTTTAGTTCAATCAATGATACCAGAAATAGCAGAATTGACGGTTTTTTATTCTATGCTGGTAACTATGAATCAATTACATAGGAATCCTACAATTAAAGCAGAATCAGAACAATATGGATATGAAGATATGAGTTATGGTTTTATTGGATATCCAATAAGTCAAGCAGCTGATATAACTTTCTGTAAAGCTGACCTTGTTCCCGTAGGACAAGATCAACTACCACACATTGAACAAACCAGAAAAATTGTAAGGAAATTTAATCAATTGTATGAACCAGTATTTAAAGAGCCCGAACCAATGATTAGTAGAATTCCAAGATTAGTTGGTTTAGACGGCAAAAATAAAATGAGTAAATCCTTAGATAATGCAATTTATTTAAATGATGATCAAGAAACAGTTTTAGAAAAAGTAATGTCAGCAAGAACTGATCCTGCAAGAATAAGAGCAACTGATCCCGGTCACCCTGAAGAATGTACTGTTTTTCAATATCATAAAGCTTTTAATGAAGAAGATGTACCTGAAATTGAAAAAAGATGTAAGGCAGGTACAATAGGTTGTGTAGCATGTAAGAAAAGATTAGCAAAAGCAATAAATGAATTATTAGATCCAATTAGAGAAAGAAGGCAAAAATATATTGATAACCCTGAACTAGTAGATGAAATTATTATGTCAGGAACAAAAAGAGCAAAAAGTATTGCTGAAGAGACTATTAAAGAGGTAAAAGAAGCAATGAAATTAGATTATTATAAATAAAAAGAGTTAGCAGGTGATTCTAATTGGACAAAAAAAATATAGGACTTCTTTTCGGAGGAAAATCAGCCGAACATGAGGTTTCTTTGATGTCAGCCAGATCCGTATATGAGTTTGCTGATAGAAGCAGTTATAATATACACCCTATTGCGGTTGATTGTGAAGGTAACTGGTTAACTAGAAAAGAATCTAAAAATATAATAGAAGATAAAGAATTGAATAAAGTTCCTTCCCGTAATACAAAATTAAAGAATAAAGGACTTAATAATTTTTTTGAAAACGATTATGATGTTATCTTTCCTTTGATTCATGGTCCTTATGGTGAGGATGGTAAAATCCAGGGTTTTTTGGAATTATTAGAAATACCTTATGTAGGAGCAAATGTTTTAGGTAGTTCTATTGGTATGGATAAAGGTATAATGAAAAAGTTGTTTGATTATAATGGGCTAAAACAAGCTGAATTTATAACAATTAAGCATTTTGAAGAAAATAAATTAAAGAAAATAAACAATTTTGTAAATAGATTTGGATTACCAATTTTCATTAAACCTGCTAATTTAGGTTCTAGTATCGGAATTTCTAAGGTTTCAAAAAAAGAAGATTTAAAAACAGCAATTAATGATGCTTTTAAATATGATAAAAAAATAATAGTGGAAAAAGCATTGAAAGCAAGAGAAATTGAATGCTCGGTATTAGGTAAAAATGATTTTAAAGCTTCACTACCAGGTGAAATTATACCTTCTCATGATTTTTATGATTATAGTTCTAAATATCAAGATCAACAAACTAAATTAATTATTCCTGCTGAATTAAATGAAAAGTTAACTAAGGAAATACAGAAAATGGCAATTAAAGCTTTTGAAATTATTGATGGGGAAGGTTTAGCTAGGGTGGATTTCTTTTTAGCTAATAATGAAATATATATTAATGAAATTAACACTATTCCTGGGTTTACTAAATATAGTATGTATCCTAAACTCTGGGATGCAAGTGGCTTAAGTTATTCTAACTTGATTGACGAATTAATAAAAATTGCCCTGGTCGAAACTTAAGAGGGGTTTTTAATAATGGAAAACAATTTAAATATTATCCATATTGATATGGATGCGTTTTTTGCTTCTGTGGAACAACTTGACAAACCGGATTTAAAGGGGAAAGCAGTAATTGTAGGGGGAGTTGGGTTAGATAATCGCGGAGTGGTTTCTACTGCTTCATATGAAGCAAGAAAATATGGTGTGCATTCTGCAATGCCAATTGCAAAAGCCAAAAAGTTATGTCCCAATGCAGTTTATTTACCTGGTAGAAAAAAAAGATATAATGAAATATCAGACCAAATTTTTAATATATTACTTGAATTCACCCCTCAGGTAGAAAGATTATCAATAGATGAAGCTTTTTTAAATGTAAAAGGTTGTCATCGTTTATATGGAAGTTCAAAAGAAATTGGTAAACAGATCAAAAAAAGAATCAAAGAAAAAACAGGGTTAGTATGTTCCATTGGGGTTGCCAGAAATAAGTTTTTAGCTAAAATAGGATCTGATTTAGACAAACCAGATGGTTTAGTAGTTATTAAAAATAATGAAATAGCTGAAGTATTAGATCCTCTCTCAGTTAAAAAAATACCTGGAGTTGGAAAAAAGACAGCTAAAAAGTTGAACGAAATTGGTATACATAAAATTGAACAACTTAAAAACATGGAATATAATCAATTAGAGCACCTATTTGGTAAACATGGTCGATTATTATATAACTTAATTAGAGGAATAGATAATAGAAAAGTGAGCATTAATAGTGAAACAAAATCTATTAGCAACGAGACAACTTTTCAAAATGATATAAATGAGTTAGATTTATTATTAAAACATCTTTTAGAATTATCTCAGAAGGTTACAAGAAGGATACGTAAGAAAAAATTAATTGGTAATACAATATTTATAAAAGTTAAGGACAATAAATTTAATGTTACTACTAGAAGAATTACTATAAAAAAATATATAGATAGTACTGATGATTTATATAAATTTGGCAAAAAACTTTTAGAGAAGGTAGAACTTAAAAATCCTATCAGATTAATAGGAATTGGAATTGCTAGTTTAAAAGAAAAAAATAAAGAACAACTATCCTTATTTTCTAAATATGATGATAAAAGTGAATTTAATATAGTAATAGATTCGATAAAAGATAAATTTGGAAATAAAAGTATTAGAAGGGCAAGAGATCTTTTAGAAGTGGATAAAAACAAATAAAAATTTTTCTAAGTGGGGGAAACCCCACATTTTTTTATGTATAAATAGTACTTTAGTACTAAAATATTTGAAATATATTAAAGGAATTTTAAGATATACATTGAAATAATATACTAAGTGGTGATTAGTGGTAGATGGTGGTAAAATTAGGGTTAAGGTGATAAAGATGTTAATAGGTGAATATCTACATAAAATGGATAGTAAGGGTAGAGTAATAATACCCGCAAAATTTAGAGAAGAACTCGGTGATAATTTTGTTGCCACCAGAGGCCTAGATGATTGCCTATTTATATTTCCTATGGATGAATGGGAACTTTTTAGTAAAAAAATAGCATCTACTCCTGTTACTAATAAGAATGCTCGGTTTTTCTCAAGATTTTTCATATCTGGAGCGACAGAATCGACATTAGATAAACAGGGTAGAATAAATATACCTTCCAATTTGAAAGAATATGCTGAATTGGAAAAAGAAGTTGTAGTTATCGGTTTGACAAATAGAATTGAATTATGGGCTAAAGAAAATTGGGATGAATTCTTAGAAACTGCTGAAGAATCAACAGAAGAGATTGCTTCTGCAATGGAAGACTTAGGTATTTAATGGAGGATAATTATATGAGGAATGAACATAAACCAGTTTTACTAGATGAAACAATAGAATATTTGAACTGTAAAGAAGATGGGATTTATGTTGATGGAACTTTAGGACGGGGTGGGCACACTGCGGCTTTGTTGGAAAACATAGAAGATGAAGGATTGGTAATTTCACTAGATAGGGATTTAGAGGCTATTGAAGCTGTAAAGGAAAGTATAGAAAGTAGTAATTTGATTTTAGAACATGCTAATTACATTAATATTGGTGAAGTTTTAGAAAAACATGATATTGATAAAGTTGACGGCATGATTTTTGATCTCGGAGTTTCTTCTCCTCAGTTGGATAATTCCAACAGAGGTTTTAGTTATCAAAAAAACGGCCCCCTTGATATGAGAATGAACCGAGATCAAAAATTGACAGCAGCTGATATTGTAAATAAATATAGAAAAGAAAAAATAGAAGAAATAATATATGACTATGGTGAAGATAACTGGGCATCAAGAATTGCAGAATTCATTGTAGCATATAGGAAAAAGAAAAAGATTGAAACTACTTTTGAATTAGTAGATATAATCAAAGCTGCTATTCCTGCTTCAGCCAGAAGGTCAGGAGGGCATCCAGCGCGGAGAACATTTCAGGCGTTAAGGATTGCTACTAATAATGAACTCAATCAATTAGAAGATATGATTACAGGCGCTGTAGAACAATTAAAAAGCGGTGGAAGGATATGTATTATTAGTTTTCATTCTCTTGAAGATAGAATTGTTAAACATAAATTCAGGGAATTAGCAAGTGATTGTATATGTCCTCCTGAAATTCCGGTTTGTATGTGTGATAAAGAACCCATAGTAAAAGTAATAACTAAAAGTCCAATTAGAGCGACTGAAGAAGAAATTGAAGAAAACTATAGAGCAAGAAGTGCTAAACTAAGAGTAGCTGAGAAAATATGAGAAGGGTGGGTGAGTTAAATGTACAAAAATAATAAAAACAACTATAATAATAATGTAAATGGATACAGCAATTATAAAAGTAATGAGTACAATGAATATGATGAGGATGGCAAAAAAAATATTTATATATATTTAATTTTATTAACAATTTGTGCTATACTATTATTAGTTTATATAAGTTATACTCTCCAAATCAATAATTTAAGCTACAAAATTGATCAGATGCAAAATGAACTACATACATTAGAAGAGAAGAATCATAAATTAAATATTAAATTATCAAATGCAAGTTCTCTTTCTCAGGTGGACCAACTTGCCCGTAATGAGTTAAATATGGTTGAACCTGAGTCGATGGAGACAATTGTTTTAAAATCAAAAGAAGTCGAAGTTGCTGAAAAACCTGAAAACAGTTATTTTCTTAGTGAAATTACTAACTTCATAGTTAATTTAGGTACAGCAAGAGCATATTCGCCTGAATAGGATGATATAAATGGATGAAAATCGGGTAGATCAAGGACGTAAAAAAAGAATTAAAATACTTTTTTTCATAATTACGTTCATTTTTTTATTGTTAACAGCACGTTTAGTTTGGATTCAAATTATCAATAATGAGGAATATTACAACAAGGCCTTAAAACAAAGAATGCAAAAATTAAAAGTAGATCCCGATCGGGGTAAAATATTTGATACTAACGGCAAGGAACTGGCTGTGAGCATTACTAGTAAGACAGTAGTGGGTTTGCCAAAACAGATTACAAACCCAACTCAAACAGCTGGAAAACTTGCCGCTATTTTGTCTACAGAGCATAAAAAGTTAGTAGATAGATTATCTAGAGATGCATATGCCGTATTTTTAGAAAGGAAAGTATCGGATCAAAAGGTAAAACAGATTGAAGAAATGAATTTAGAAGGTATATCATTTATCGATGAAAGTAAAAGAATATATCCAAAAGATAAACTTGCAAGTCAAGTTTTGGGATTTGTAGGGGTTGATGCAAACGGCTTAGAAGGAATAGAGTTAAGTTATGATAGACAACTTCAAGGAAGTGAAGGTCGAATTTTAACTGAACGTGGTGCTTCTGGGAAAATGATTCCAGAGAGTGTTATAGATTACATCCCCGAAAAAAATGGCAATAATATTTATTTAACTTTAAATGAAGCAATTCAACATAGTTCAGAAAGAGAACTTGCCTTAGCAGCAGAAAAATATAATGCTGAAGGCGGTACTATTATCATTATGGAACCAGATACAGGTAATATAATTTCAATGGCAAATTATCCTACATATAATCCTAATAATTTTTCAGATTATAATCAAAAACATTGGAGAAATCGTGCTATTACCGATAACTATGAACCAGGCTCTACTTTTAAAATCATGACCACTGCTTCTGCTATTGAAGAGGGAGTAGTAAATCAAAATGATGTATTTTTTGATTCCGGTCAAGTTAAAGTAGAACGAGAATTTATAGAATGTTGGGATGATGATGGTCATGGAACTGAACTTTTTTCAGAAGTAGTTCAAAATTCTTGTAATCCAGGTTTTGTTCAGGTAGGAATGAGAATGGGGAAAGAAAATTTTTATGAATATATTGATGCTTTTGGGTTTGGTAAAAGAACTAATATAGAACTTCCAGGAGAAGCTGTAGGCTTAATACCTAATTATGATCAGGTGGGGGATATAGAACTGGCTACAATTTCATTTGGGCGAGGTATCTCAGTTACTCCTATTCAATTAATAACAGCTGTTTCTGCTATAGCAAATGATGGAGTTTTAATGAAACCTAAAATTATTGATAAAATTACAAATCAAAAAGGTAATATCGAAAAAGAGGTTAAGCCAATTGATATTCGTAAAGTAGTATCCAGTGAAACAGCAAATAAAACATTAAAATTATTAGAAAATGTTGTTAGTAATGGAACAGGTACTAACGCGTTTATAAAGGGCTATAGAGTGGGTGGTAAAACCGGTACAGCTCAAAGTTATAATAAAAAGGTTTATGACTCATCATTTATTGGTCTATTTCCAGTAAATAACCCTAGATTTGTAGTTTTGGTTGTGCTTTATGGTATTGATGGACAAACTTATTATGCAAGTCAAACCGCAGCTCCTCTTTTTAAAAAAATTGCTAGTGATCTTATAAGATATTATAAGATACCATCACAAGAAAAACCGCAAAAAACAGATAAACTCGAAACAGTAAAATTAGCGAATTATGTTGGGAATGAAAAACATAAAACACAGGATAAATTGAAAAATATGAATTTAAACTATAAAATTATTGGTGAGGGTGAAAAGATATTAAATCAACTACCTAAACCTGGGGCTGAAGTATATAAAAATTCAACAGTCTTTTTATTTACAGAGCAAGATGAAATAATGACCTCAAACCATAAAATAATGACTCCAGATTTTAGAGGTATGAAGAAAAAGACTGCTGAGCAACTAGCAGAGACAATTGGTTTATCCCTGAAATTTCAAGGACAAACAGGAGAAGTCATTGGACAAGATGTTGATCCTGGTATTAGAGTGGATATAAAAGAAACAGTTATTCTCAAATTAAAAGGGTGATGATAATGGAGTTAACTAAAGTAATAAATAATATGCAGATTGATTTTATTAAAGGAGATACTAAAATAAACATAAAAGATATTAAATATGATTCCCGTGAAGTTGAAAAGGGAGACTTATTTATATGTATTCAGGGATTTAAAACAGATGGACATAAATTCATTAATGATGCTATAAAAAAAGGTTCAATTGCAGTATTAATAGATAAAGAGTTAACAGATTATAATAAAGATATAACTTATATTAAAGTTGAGGACAGTAGAAAAGCAATGCCCATATTAGCTAAAAACTTTTTCGAAGATCCTCTAGAAGTTATTGATTTAATTGGTGTAACTGGTACTAATGGGAAAACAACTACAACTTATTTAATAAAAGATATTTTAAATAAAAGTGGTTATAAAACAGGACTAATTGGAACTATTGAAGTATTTAATGGAAATGAAACTATTGATTCTTCTCGTACAACTCCTGAAGCTTTAGATATTTATAGATTTCTAGATGAAATGAGAGAAAACAAGGTTAAATATGCAGTAATGGAGGTCTCATCTCATGCATTAGCTTTAAATCGGGTCGATACTATGCAGTTTAAGGCAGCAGTATTTACAAATTTAACTCAAGATCATTTAGATTATCATAATACAATGGAGGAGTATGCAACACAAAAAGCAAAATTGTTTAAAAAAATAAAAAATGATGGTACTGCAATTATAAATAACGATGATGATTATGCTGAACTTTTTAAAAAACAGACAAACAAACCAATAATTACTTATAGCTTAAATAATGATTCAGATTTGAAAGCTAAAAATATTGAACTATCTCTTAAAGGTGTAAAATTTTCTATAGATGATTTGAGTTTTGATTTAAATCTTACTGGTAAGTTTAATATTTATAATAGTTTAGCTGCTATTGGAGTAGCCAGGGGATTGGGGTTAGATGATAAAATAATAAAAGATTCTTTGGAAAATGTAACTGGTATTCCAGGAAGGTTTGAAACTGTTAATTTAGATCAATCTTTTAATGTTATTGTTGATTATGCCCATACACCAGATAGTATGATTAATATTTTAGAAGCAGTTAAACATTTTGACCATAATAATATAATTGTTGTTTTTGGTTGTGGTGGTGAAAGAGATAAAGGTAAAAGACCTATTATGGGTGAAATAGCTGTTCGTGAGGGTGACTCTGTTGTCGTCACTACAGATAATCCTAGATCTGAAGATCCAGCAACAATTATTAGTGAAATAGAAAATGGTATTCAAGACAGTAAATTTGATACCCCCTATATGATAGTTCCAGATAGAGAAGAAGCTATTTTTGAAGCTATTGATCAGGCTCAAGAAGATGATGTAGTAATAATTTTTGGGAAAGGCCATGAAACTTATCAAGTATTTGCTGATAAAACTATTAATATTGATGATAGGGAAGTGGCTAGAAGAGCAATTAAACAGAAAATGAGTGAGAGTTAAAATGTTTAAATATAGTGTAAGAGAAATAGTAAAAGCAGTAAATGGAAAGTTAATTAAAGGTAATCAAAACGAGATTTTAACAGGAGTTTCGACAGATACAAGGAATTTAAGTGATGAAGACATTTTTGTAGCACTTAAAGGACCAAATTTTGATGCTCATAATATCTTAAATAAACCTAAAAAAAATATAAAAGCTGTAATTGTTGAAAAAGATATTGAGATAAATTACCCATTTATAATTAAAGTGGATAATACGGTTAAAGCATTACAAGAGATGGCAAAATTTCATAGAAATAATCATAGTGATGTTAAAATTATTGGAATTACTGGCAGTTCAGGCAAAACTTCAACTAAGGATATTTTATTTAGTATTTTAAAAGAAAAGTTTAAAGTAAAAAAAAGCAAAGGTAATTTAAATAATCATATTGGAGTTCCTTTAACCTTATTTAGATTAGAAGGAAATGAAGATATTTTTATAGTTGAAATGGGAATGAGTAATTTTGGAGAAATAAAATTACTTAGTGAAATAGCAAAACCACAAATTGGTTTAATAACCAATATTGGTAGAGCTCATATAGAATTTTTTGATTCGGTAAAAGATATCGCCAGAGCTAAAGGTGAACTTCTAGTATGCTTAGGTGAGAATAATTTAGCTGTATTAAATTATGATAATGATTATACTGATATTTTGAATAATTTTGTTAAAGAAGAAACCAAAGTTCAATATTTTGGTTTTAATAAAAAGGCTGATTTTTATATAAACCAATATAATTATTTAGATGATGGAATGGAATTTGAATTAATAAATAAGGATTATTCATATAAATTCAAAACAAATCTTTATGGAAAACATAACTTATATAATATAATTGCAGCTATTACAGTGGCAAGAAATTTAAACTTAGAATGGGATTTAATCAAGAATGGTTTAAAGAAAATTGAACTAACAGGGTTAAGATCTGAAATGAAAGATATTAACGGTATAAAATTTATAAATGATTGTTATAATGCAAACCCTTCATCTATGAAAAATGCAATCAATATGCTTAAAAATATTTCAGGCAATAAAAAAATAGCCGTACTAGGAGATATGTTAGAACTAGGAAAAATTAAACAGAAAGCACATAAAGAAATAGGATCTTATATAGCTAAAAGTGGTATAGATTATTTAATCACCACAGGTGTGTTGGGTAAATATATTTCAGAATCGGCTATACAATCAGAGATGGATAAAAATATGGTTAAACATTTCAAAAATAAAGAAGAAATCCCTGAATTTTTAGATGAAATAACTGATACTAATGATGTTGTTTTATTAAAAGCTTCACGCGGTATGCAAATGGAATCCATTTATCAAGAGTTTAAAAAGGATAAGGATTGATAAAATGAATTATTTAACTCAGTCAATAGTATATTTTACTTTTCCCTTTATATGGGTTTTATTAATCGCGCCTTTTTTTATTAAAGCCTTTCGAAAATATGAATTTGGTCAAAAAGTTAGAAAAGAAGGTCCAACTTCACATTATAAAAAAGAAGGAATTCCTACTATGGGAGGATTGTTGATAATAATTGGAATAATTATTCCTGTTATTATTACTAATTCTTGGTCTTTAGATTTTACTATGTATATAATTATATTAATTTCAACAGCAATTATTGGGTTTAGTGATGATTATATAAAAATTAGTAAAGAGAGATCATTAGGCTTAACTGCTCGGCAAAAAATATTACTTCAATTAATAATTGGCCTTGTATTAGGTACTTATGTATATTATTATATACCAGAAGGTAGGTATTTATTAATACCTTTTATTAAGCAAACTATTCATTTGGGTATTTATATTATACCAGTAATCACCTTAACCTATCTGTCTGTTGTTAATGCAGTTAATCTAACTGATGGTTTAGACGGCCTGGCATCTTCAGTTACAGCGGTAGTCTCAATTACTTTATTTATTTTGTTATTAATATATTCTAAAAGTTCATATGCACTATTAGCTTTAAGCATAACTGGAGGCACTTTAGGCTTTCTTTGGTTTAATTCTAAACCTGCTTCAATATTTATGGGAGATATAGGCTCGTTTTCTTTAGGAGCTGCATTAGCTGTTTTATTTTCCTATACTGGTTTAGAACTGGTTTTAATTGTAGTAGGAGGAATTTATGTAATAGAAGCTTTATCTGTAATTATTCAGGTTATATATTTTAAGTTAACAAATGGGAAACGTGTGTTTTTAATGTCACCACTTCACCATCATTATGAATTAAAAGGTTTAAGTGAAACTAAAATTGTTTATAGATTTACACTTATATCTATTTTATTATCTGTAATTAGTCTAATAATTTCAGTATAGGGGAATAAAAATGCGAAAATATTTAAATAAAACTATAACTATTATGGGATTAAGTGAAAGAACAGGTATGGCAGTGGCTGAAAAAATGATAGATTTGGGAGCCGATATAATAATTAGTGATATAAAAACTGCCGATCAATTAAAACCTCAACTTTCAATATTAAAAAAATATGAAAATATAGAATATGATCTTGGGGGACACTCAAATAAAATTTTGGATACAGATTTAATTGTTTTAAGTCCGGGAGTACCTTCTGATTTAGATATTATAAAAAAGGCAAAGGAAAAAGGAATTGAAGTAATAAGTGAAATAGAATTAGCTTTTGGGCTTACTGAAGCTAATATAATTGGTATTACTGGAACTAATGGTAAGACTACAGTTACTTCCCTTTCCGGTCATATTTTAAGAGAAAATCTAGATTGTAAAGTAAGAATTGGAGGGAATATTGGTTCTCCACTTGTTACTGAGATTAATGGACTTTCTAAAGATGATTGGCTGGTGGTAGAGTTAAGTTCTTTTCAACTGGAAAACATTAAATCATTTCATCCTAAAATAAGTATGTTTTTAAACTTTTATCCTGACCATCTTGATAGACATAGAACAGTCGATAATTACTGGCAGGCTAAGAAGAAAATTTTTAAAAAC